>JAWVGD010000448.1:0-15877 GCA_033855515.1 Baekduia sp. | reverse complement strand
GAGATCGGCCACGCCTCGGCCTGCCGCTACGGCGGCGGGCGCCCGGGCGGGATGGGGGCGGGGATCTACGTCGTGTGGCCGGCGTTCTACACCGACGTGACCGACGCCTACCGCCTGCCGAAGCGCGCCCGGCTGCGCACCGACCTCGGCGGCCTGTACTTCAACGCGGTGGTCGCGGTCCTCACGCTCGGCGTGTGGCTCGCGCTGCGCGTCGACGCCCTGCTGCTGCTCGTCGCGTTGCAGCTGCTGGAGATGGTCAAGCAGCTGTCGCCGGTCATCCGCGCCGACGGCTACCACATCCTCTCGGACGCGACCGGGGTGCCGGACCTCTACGCGCACATCGGGCCGACCCTGCGCCGGCTGTTGCCGTGGCGCAGCCGCGAGCGGTCGGCGCTGACCGGCCGGGCCCGCGTCCTGGTGACCGCGTGGGTGCTGGTGATCGTCCCGGTCCTGATCAGCATGTCGCTCAGCGCGATCCTGCTGCTGCCCAAGCTCGTGGCGACGACGTGGGAGAGCGGCTCGCACATCGCCTCGGGGATCCCCGACCAGGCGTCCGGCGGGCACGTCCTGCCGCTGCTGGCGTCGGTGGTGCGCCTGATCGCGCTGGCGCTGCCGGTCGTCGGCACGGTGCTGATGTCCCAGCGCGTGGTCGCCACCGTGGCGGGCAAGGCCGGCGCATGGAGCGCGGGGCGGCCGGCGCGCCGCGCCGCGCTGGCCCTGGGGACGGCGGCGCTGGCCGGGCTCATGGCGTGGGCGTGGTGGCCGGCGGGGCAGTACCAGCCGGTGCGCGCGAGCGACCAGGGCACGCTGCAGGGCGTCGGCCGGCTCGTCGCGTCGCCGGCCCGCGTCGCGCGGCCGGCGCAGCCGCAGGCCGCCGCGCCGGTCCGCCTGGCGCCAGGCCGGCACCTGGCCGTCGCGATGATCCCGGTCGGCGGCGCGACGAAGGAGCACCCGGCGATCTTCGTCATCAAGGGCCACGACGGCCAGAAGCCGGCGATCGTCGTCTCCGGGAGCGCGCCGAGCACGAAGGGGACGCCGAGCGCGCACGAGGCGCCGGGCGCCGCACCGACGGCGACCTCCTCGACCGCGACGGCGGGCGGAGCGCCGTCCGGCGCGGCCGGCGCTCCGAGCTCGACGACGACGCCGTCGTCGACGGCCGGCTCCGCCACCACGAGCTCGACCTCGCAGACGCCGGTGCGGGCCACCGCGTTCCCCTTCAAGTTGCCCGACAAGCCGGGGCCCCACGATTCCCAGGCGCTGGCGACGAACGCCACCGACGGAGGCATCAAGTACAACGTGGTCTACTCGCTGGTGACCGTCAGGGGCGGCCAGACGGTCGACGAGGTCAACAGCGCGTACGCGCTGGCGAGCTGCAAGGCGTGCACGACCGTTGCGGTGTCATTCCAGTTGGTGTTGATCGTCGGCCAGACCAGGACCATCATGCCGATCAACGTCGCCGAGGCGCTCAACGTCAACTGCCCCTCCTGCGTGACGACCGCGATCGCCGACCAGATCGTCGTCACCATCACGGCGGAGCCCCCGGCCGAGCTGCTGCAGAGGCTGACGGCCGAGCTCCAGAAGCTCGACGCGATCTCGCAACTGGGCGCCGGCGGCTCACCCGCCGCCGTGGCAGCTGAGGTCGGCCAACTCCAGGACGAGATCCAGCACGACCTCGACGCCAGCGGGCTGCTGGCCGGCAAGCCCTCGGGGTCGGGCGCGGGCAGCGGCGCGGGAGCCGGATCGACCACGGCGACGCCGTCGCCGGGGACGTCGACAGCGACCACGACACCGTCCTCCGGGGCATCGTCGTCGACGCCGTCGTCGTCGGGCTCAGGGGCCGCGCCCGGCACGAGCACGACCAGCAGCGATCCGCCGGCCGGCGCGTCGCCGTCGTCCAGCACGCCGGCGTCGGGCACGACGCCGACGCCATCGCCGTCCGGCGCATCGAGCACCACGCCCGCGGACTCCGGCACGCCCACGGGCACGTCGTCGACGCCGGCACCGACGGCGACCGACGGCGCGGCGGCGTCGCCATCGGGCTGACCGCCACCGTGTAGCGCCGGCGCCGCCACCGGCACCAGCAGGCCGTTTTGCGGTGCACCGACACCCCGCGAACCAGGCCTCGAGCCCTCATGTCGTTCTCATCCGCTGCGCCTAGAGATCACGGTCATGCAGACGACCGACGCTGCGGCGTTGGGGACGGGCCCCGCCGACTCGCCGCCGACTCCCCGCGGACCGAGCTGGGCTCCGTTCGTCGCGGTCGCGCTGGCAGCGGTGGTCGTCGCGGCGGGGCTGCACGGCGTCGACCTGCCGGCCGCGATCTATCGCGCCGAGCTGTTCCGGCGCGAGGGCTTCGCGTTGTGGGACAGCCAGTGGTACGGCGGTCACTGGACGCTGGACTACAGCGTCATCTTCCCGCCCGTGGCCGGCACGCTGGGGATCGGGCTCACGACGGTGCTGAGCGCGGGAGCGGCAGCGTGGATGTTCGACCGGCTGGTGACCGCGCAGTTCGGCGCGCAGGCCAGAGCCGCGTCGCTGCTGTTCGCGCTCGGCACGCTGGCGCAGGTCGCGATCGGCCAGTTGCCCTTCCTCCTGGGGGAGGCCCTCGCCCTCGCCGCGCTCGTGTCGCTGGCCGGCCGCCGCAACGCCGTGGCGGTGGTGCTGGCCCTCGGCGCCTCGCTGGCCAGCCCGCTCGCCGGGGCCTTCCTCGGTCTGGTCGCGGCCACGTGCCTGATCGGGGCGTGGCCGCGTCGCAGGCTGGCCTACGGCGCGCTCGGCGCCGCGTCCGTCATCCCCGTCCTGGCGCTGACGGCCGTGTTCCCCGGGCAGGGAGCAATGCCCTTCGGGCTGACCGACTTCGCGGTCCTGCTGGTGGCCGCCGGCGCGGGCCTGCTCGCGATCCCGTCGAGACACCGCTCGCTGCGGATCGCTTCCGTGCTCTACGTCGCGGCGATCGTGGTGAGCTTTGCGCTGCCCTCCGCCGTCGGCTCGAACATCAGCCGCTTGGGCGCCTGCGTCGGTGTTCCCCTGCTGGCGGCGGTCCTCTGGCCCAAGCGCCGGCGTCTGCTGGTGCTGATCGCGCTCCCGATGGTCTTCGTGCAGTGGGTGCCGGCGATCGGGTCGGTGATGCACAACGCGACCGACCGCTCCGCGCACGCGGCGTACTTCCAGCCCGTCGTCGCCTTCCTGCACGCGCACGACAGGCCGCAGGGTCGCGTCGAGGTCGTGCCGACCGCGCTGCACTGGGAGGCCGCCTACGTGGCGCCGTTCATCCCCCTGGCGCGGGGATGGGAACGACAGCTCGACACGGCAGACAACCCGCTCTTCTACGACGGGAAGCTGACCGCCGCCGGCTACCGGACATGGCTGCTGCACAACGGCGTGCGCTACGTCGCGCTGCCGGACGTCACCCTCGACTACGCCGCCAAGAGGGAGGCGCGACTTCTGCGAGCCGGCGTCCCGGGCCTTCGAGTGGTGTGGCACAACGCCCACTGGCGGGTCTACGCGGTCAGCGGCGCGCCGGGCATCCTCAGCGGCCCGGCTCGTCTCACGCGGTCCGTCGGCAGCACCATCCGGTTGACGGTGACCAAGCCGGGAACGCTCCTGCTCCGCGTCCGCTACAGCCGGTATTGGACCGCCGGCTCGCGGCGCGCCTGCCTGGCGGAGGCACCCGGCGGCTGGATCACGATCCGCGCGCACCGCACGGGGAAGCTGCGCCTCCGGCTGACGCTCGACGGCGGCGCGACCGCCGCCTGCCGGACGCACAAGAGCCGATGATCGAGTCCCCCGTCAGGGGGCGGCCGACGGCACGCCACCGTGGCCGGCCTCGGGCTCGAGCCCGCCGCCGGCCGGATCGGCGGGCGGCAGCCGGTGCTCCCGGCGCCAGGCGCTGAAGACGGCCGTCAACGCCGCGACCCATGCGGCGCCGAGCGCGTAGCCGGCGACCACGTCGGACGCGAAGTGCACGCCGAGTGCCACGCGCGAGAAGCCGATCGCGAGCACCGCGGCCGCCGCGACCCCGACGGCGGCGACCCGAGCGGCGCCGCGCAGCGCCGGCAGGAAGAGGAGCAGCAGCACGCACGCGGCCACCATGGCCGATTGGGCGTGCCCGCTCGGAAAGCTCAACCCGTTGGCGTGCGCGACCGGATCGGGCAGCACGGGCCGCGCGCGATGCACGGCCAGCTTGACCAGCCCGTTGAGCAGCGACCCGCCGGCCATCGCGACGACGACGAAGAGCGCGAGCCGGACCCGTCCGCGCCACGCCAGCCAGGCGGCGAGCGCCGCGAACACGACCAGGTAGACGGGTGCCGATCCGATCGTGCTGAAGACCTTCATCGCCGCGACGAACGCCGGATGACCGGCGGCGTAGCTGTGCAGGTCGTCACGCGCACCTTGGTCGACGTCCTGCAGCGGCTCCCAGCTCGACTCGACGAGGAACAGCAGCAGGCCGAACGGCACCGCCACGAGGCCGAGCGCGATCAATGCGAGGACGGCCCGGGCGCCGAAGCGTCGTGCCGGCGGGGAGGGGTGCGGCGAGGTCAAGTTCAGGTCGTCAGGGTTGCCCGAAAGCGCGCCGGAGCCAACCGGCCGGCGGGCCGTCGGGGCCGCGAGACCCGCGCCTCGACTGCGTGCGCGCCCCGCTCAGGTTGCCGGGCAACGCACCGGCGCCCAGCGCCCGGGCAGCAGGCAGCGGTCGACCCGGCGCGGTGGGTGGTGCGCGAGGATCCGGAAGCTCGTGTACTTGCCGATGGTCGCGCCGGCCGTCACCCGGATCTGGAGCATCGTGCCGGCACGGAAGAACCGCTCGAGCGCGTGCAGGCGCGTCGGCGGGCAGATCGGCCGCGGATCGCGGCGCGGGCAGCCGGCGCCGACACAGGTGCCGCGGATGCGTGCGGAGGGCTTCCCGCGGACCGACACGACCGTGATGCGTGCGCCGCCCGCGACGTAGTAGCCGCGGATGCGGACGGTCGGGAATGGCTGCATGTAGACGGTTGCCCCGGCCGCCGGCAGGATCGGTGCCGAAGGCGGCGCCAAGGGTTGCGGCGCGGGCGCTGCGGGCGGCGCGGCCGGCGGCGCCGCCGGCGATGGCCGCGACGGCTTTGGCCGTGACGGCTTTGGCCGTGACGGCTTTGACTGCGGCGGCTTTGGCCGTGACGGCTGTTGCTGCGGCGGGTCTGGCTGCGACGGTGGTGGCGGCGACGGCGACGGCGACGGCGGTGGCGGCACAGCGGGGGTGCACGAGCCCGGAACCGGTCGGTCGCGGGCTTCTCCTCGGGGAGCCGAGATCCGGCGCTGGTTCTTGACGACCGCGTCGGTGAGCGGCGTGATGGCCACCACGCTGCCGGCGGCGTTGCGGAGACGGATCTGGGCGCGGAGGCGTTGGCCCACGTCGCCGCCGGTGACGACGAGGCTGGGCGCGCAGCCGACGACGTCGCAGAGCAGGCCCGAGACGTCACACCGATCCCACTCGTAGAGCGAGGCCGGCGACGGCACGCCGCTCCACGAAGCGACGACCCGCAGCTCGGCCGTGACCACCGCCGGGCCCTGGATGACCGGGCCCGCGGTGAACGCGGGCGCTTCGTCGCCGTGCGCGGGACCCGCCGCGAGGGCCAGCACCACCACGGCCGCCAGCGGAGCGGCCCAGCGCGGAACGCGACAACGGAGGACGAATGCGTACATGATGGTCTTCCGGGCACCCGATCGTAGGCCGGTCGGTGAGCGCCGGCAACCCGTGGAACGTCCGGGACAGATCGTCGGACCCGGGGGCCTCGTCGTCGGCCCTGAAGGCTTGATGGGCCAGATCCCGGAGTGCCGCGGTGCGCCCCGCCGGCCACGCCGGCGGGCGCGTCAGGCGCTCGCGACCTGGGTAGCGCTCCGCACATGTCCGACGACGTCACCGCGTCCGCCCCGCGCGATCCGGAGGAGCTCGAGGCGGGGGGCGCTCCCGCGTCGGGCCTGGCGCCGCCGGACACCCACCCCGGCGCCGTCCATCTCGGGGTCGCCGACCTCGCCCGTTCCCTTGCCTACTACGTGGACACGATCGGGCTCGTGGGGCGCAACCGGGACGCCGCAACCGCGACGCTCGGCGGCGAGCGCGACCTGCTCGTGCTGCACGAGCGCCCCGGCGCCCGCCCCGCCGACGGCTACTCCGGCCTCTACCACTTCGCGCTCCTGGTGCCCGAACGCGCCGACCTCGCCCGCTGGCTCGCCCACGCCGTGCGCGACCGCGTCCCGCTGGCCGGCCTCTCCGACCACTTCGTCAGCGAGGCGATCTACCTGCGGGACCCCGACCATCACGGCATCGAGATCTACTGGGACCGTCCGCGAGCGATGTGGGAGGGGCAGGTCGCCGAGCGCATGACGACGTTGCCGCTCGACACCGACGACCTGTTCGCGACGCTGGCCGATCCCGCCCGCGAGCCGTTCGACGGCCTCCCGGGCGCGACGACCATGGGGCACGTCCACCTTCGCGTCGCGGACATCGCCGACACGGTGGCCTTCTACCGGGACGTCATCGGCTTCGGGGTGATGGCCCAACTCGGTGCCCAGGCGACCTTCCTGAGCGCGGGCGGGTACCACCATCACATCGGCGCGAACGTGTGGGAGAGCCGGGGCCGCCGGCAGGCGCCCGCCGGGTCGGCGACCCTCGAGCGGGCGCTCCTGCGCTTCCCCGACCAAGGCTCCCGGGATGCCGCCGCCGCCCGGGCCGCCGACGCCGGCCAGGATCCGCAGGCCGGCCCGGCCGGCGTCGTGATCCACGACCCCTCGGGAAACCCGCTGGAGCTCGTCGCCGGCGTATAACGGTGGAGAGCGGAGCTGTCATGTCGCACAGCCCACAAGACCCGTACCAACGGTTCGGCGATGCCTCGGCGACGCCCGTTGCCGACCTCGCCGTCGGCGTCGTGATGATCGCGTCGGTCATGGGCGGAGTGCTGGCGGCCCTGCTGGCCGTCGGCTACCTCGCATCGGGGAGCCCTGATCGCGCCTGGCCGTTCCTCGGGGTCATCGTGGGCCTGGTCGTGGCGAACGTGCTGGTCCGCCGTGCCCGGGCGTCGGCCCGGCGCCGGTGTTAGGCGTGACGTAGGATCGCTGCCGTCATGGATCCGGCCCCGACGCTCACGCTCCTGCACAACCCGCACTGCCCGACGTCGGTGCATGCGCTCGAGGCGCTCGAGGCGGCCGGCCATGACGTGCGCGTGCGCAAGTACCTGCTCGTCAAGGAGCGGTTGTCCGAGGCCGAGCTGCGCTCGCTCGCCCAGCGGCTCCAGGGCGATCCCCCGGATGTCCTGATCCGGCGCGACAAGAAGTACGAGACGCTCGGGCTCGACGCCGACGGCCTGGGAATCGAGGAGGTCGTCGCACTGCTGGTGGAGCATCCGGCGCTGCTGCAGCGGCCGATCCTGGACGACGGCGCGGCCGCGATGATCGGCCGCCCCCGCCAGCGTGTGGCCGCCTGGGCCGCCGCCGGCCGCGTCGCCTGAGGGCGGGGCCGCTCGCGGCGCCGCGCGCTGTCAGCAGCCGACCTCCCAACGGACGGCGGACCCCGTCACCGGAGTACGGTCGTGGCCGGCATGTGGAACGCCAGGCCACCGAACCCGGAGGCGATCATGGAGCCGCTCGACGACGCACCGATCCCGACGCTGCCCGAGCTGCATCTGGCCGACTGGCGCGCCACGAAGGACACGTTGCACCTCTACTGCCAGATCCTCGGCAAGATCAGGCTCGCCACCACGGCGCCGCGCAACCACTGGTGGAACGTCCCGCTGTACGTCGACGTCCGTGGTCTCACGACGCGGCGCCTGCATCACGGCGGCACGACGTTCGAGATCACCATCGACGTCGTCGACCACGCCCTGGTCGTCCGGACGGCCGACGGTCGCACGCAGGCCTTCGACCTCTCCGACGGGCTGTCGGTCGCGGAGTTCGATGCCCGCGTCCACGCGCTGCTGGGCGGCCTCGGCATCGACGTCGACATCAGGGAGACGCCGTTCGGCGTCCCGATGACGACGCCGTTTCCCCAGGACGCAGAGCACGCGTCCTGGGACCGCGAGGCGATCGCGCGGTTCGGCCGGGTCCTGGACTGGTCGGACTCGGTCTTCGAAGAGTTCAGCGGCTGGTTCAACGGCAAGACGAGCCCCGTGCATCTCTTCTGGCACAGCCTCGACCTGGCGGTCAGCCGGTTCTCGGGCCGGCCGGGCGTGCCGCTGGACGCCGCCGACGCGGTCACCCAGGAGGCCTACTCGCAGGAGGTGATCTCGTTCGGGTTCTGGGCCGGCGACGACGACCTCGGTGACGCGGCGTACTACTCCTACACGGCCCCCGAGCCCGACGGGCTGGGCGACCAGCCGCTCCCGGCGGGGAAGTGGGTCGAGGTCGGCCCCGGCTCCATGGCGATCCTGCCCTACGAGACGGTGCGCACGGCCAGCGACCCCCGGCAGCTGGTACTCGCGTTCTGCCAGAGCGCTTACGAGGGGGGCGCTCGCCTCGCCGGCTGGGACACCGCCGGCTTCGAGTCGGCCTGGTGCCCGAGCGCGGCGCAGCTCCGGCAACTCCGCGCCGGGGCGGCCGACAGCTTCGGCCGCGCCGAGCCTGAAGCCTCGTGACGGTACGGATCGCGCCGCCCGGGCGCTGATCGACGAGGGACCCTCACCGGTCGGAGCGGGTCGGCCATTGACACGGGGGCGCCCGGCGGCGAGGCTCACGCCCGTGCCCCTCCCTCCGCTGCTCTCCGAGCGCCCGGCCGCCCTGCGGCTCTCGCTCACCGTCCTGACCCCGGCGATCGCAGGGTTCGTGACCGGCGTGACGCTGGGAGTCGGGATTGGCGCGTGGGTGATCGCCAACGCCCTGGCCACCCTCGGCGGCCTCGGCGCCGGCTTCGAGCACGACGGCGTCCGCTCGGGCGTCCGCCGGGGCGCCGTCGGCGGCGCCTGCTTCGGGCTCGCCCTGGTCCTGGCCGACGCGACGGTCGTCGGAGATCGCGTGGCGACGATCGCGGACCCGGCCATCCTGCAGACGGTCGTCACCACCGCGGGCGGAACGCTGCTCGGCGCGCTGGGCGGCGCGGCGCGCGGCCGGCTGTGCCGTCGCGCCGCCGCGGCCGCGACGGCCTAGGCTAGTCCCGGCCGCGCGACACGTGCGTCGCCGTCCGGGCTGCCGCGGCGCTGCTCTCGTCCTGTTGCGGACGGTCGCCGTCAGCCTCGTGACCACCCACTGAGGGCTACGTAGCCATCTCGCGGGCGCGGCAGGCGAGCTGCAGCAGCAGCCGGTCGTCGGCGCTGTCGGGATCGACCTCCAGCAGCGCGAAGATCTGGTTCACCCGATAGGCCACGGCGTTGCGGTGCAGGTTCAGCGCTGCGGCGGTCTGGGTCAGTGACCCCTGGTGGTCGAGGTAGACGTGCAGCGTCTGGATCAGGCGCTCGGCGCGTGCCCCTCCCAGCTCGACCAGCGGGGCAAGGACGCTCGACATCGCGTCCTGGGCCGTGTAGGAGGTGTACCACTCCACCAGTGAGCGCCGAAGACCGGCGCCGTCGAACGGGACGGCGCTCTGGGTCCGGCGGGTCGTCCGCGCCGCGCTCGTCGCGGCCCGCGCCTCGGCGGCCGACGAGAACAGCCCGGAGACGCCTGGATGGGCGGCGCCCACCCCGCAGCGGATGAGCGTCGTCGACCCGCGCGTGCGGACGTGGCGCAGCACCAGGTCGATCTGGTCGGCCACGGTCGTCGAAGCGGTCGCGCCGGGGTCCTCGGGGGTCATGCGGATCAGGATGGAGGCGCTGCCCGAGCGCGCCAGATGCCATACGCCCCCGGTGGCGCTCACCTCACCGAGGACGGCGCGGGCCAGGGCCTGGTGCGCGGCGAACGCCTCGACGGTGTCTCCGCCGTCGGGCCTGTTGGCCAGCTCCTCGAACTCCAGGCGCGTCGCCACGTGGTAGCCGTCGATCGGGATGCCCAGCTCACGGGCGCGGTAGGCCGACGCGTCGCGGTGCTCCGGCGCGACAGCAAGCAGCTCGCTGAGCACTTCGGTCCGTGACGTGATCGGACGCTCCTCGATCTGCTGGGCGTGGTCGAGCGCCTGCGCGGTCGCCGCCGCGACGATCGCGAGCACCAGGTCGACCGCGAGCGCGAGCTCGCCGTCGGCCGGCCGGGCGGCGGTGACCCAGCGATCGCCGTGGCCGAAGCGGCGCACCAGGGCCGACGGTGCGTTCGAGGGCTCCCCCTCGACCAAGGCGATCGGCCGGCCGAGGGCGCTGCCGGCGTGAAGGGCGAGCGCCTCGGGCGCCGCGCCGGCCGGATGGGCGAGCGCGGCCCGCATCGCCGTGTGCGCGCGCATGAGCGCCGCGTCGGCGCCGCCGGCGAGCTCGCGGGCGATGGCGATCGCCAGCTCGGCGAGGTCGACGTCCTCGCCGGCGGCGAGGATCGCGATGCCCGCCCGGTCGGCGATCGCCGCGGCGGTCGGGGTGACGTCGGGCAGCCCCGGCCCGCACAGCACGAGGGCCGAGATCCCGATGCTGCGGCCGATGCGCAGCGCGACGTCGAAGCGGTAGCTCCCGGCCAGCGCGGAGGCGGCGCGGGTGAGCAGCACGATCGCGCCGGTGCCCGTTCGGCTGAGCTCGGCCAGCTCCTCGACCAGCGCGACCCCACGGACCTCCTGTGTTGCCCGCGGCCGCGTCAGGTACGTGAGCACCGAGTTCAGCGGCGGCGACTCCACGAGCTCGGGTAGTGCCGTCACGGGCCTATGCTAGCCCCCGGTTGATGACGTTCCCAGGGGAAGCTGATGCGCCTTGACGACGATTCGCTGCCGGACCTCGCGCGAGGGTGCGCCATCCTCGGAGCGGGCGGGGGAGGGCAGGTGGACCTCACGCTGCAGATGGCGCGCTACGCGGTCGCCGAGCACGGCCCGGTGGAGGTTCTCGGCCTCGACGAGCTCGATGACGGCGCGCTGATCCTGCCCTGCGGTCTGGTGGGATCGCCGTCGATCGCCGACGAGCGGATCCCGAGCGGCGACGAGGCTTCGATCCTGCGGGCGGCGGTGCAGCGGCGCTCCGGGCGGGCCGTCACGGCGCTCATGCCGTACGAGATCGGTGGCGCCAACGGCGTGATGCCGGTCGTGTGGGCAGCGCGCCTCGGGCTGCCGCTGGTCGACGCCGATGCGATGGGGCGGTCGTTTCCGTCGCTGACGCAGGTCGTCCTGGAGCTGGTGGGCCACCACGCCCGATCGTGGCTGCTGGCCGATGGGCGCGGCAACGTCGTCTCCGTGGAGGCGGCCGATCGCGGCTGGGTCGATCGGCTCGTGCGGGGCGCCGCGACCGGTCTGGGCGGGGTGTGCGCGGCGGCCCTCGGGGGGCTCGGCACGGCAGAGGCGCGCGCCGGGACCGTCGGTGGGTCGATGTCGCGGGCGCGGGCGTGCGGCGCAGCGCCGGACGGGAACGGTGTTCGGTTGCTCGACGGGCGCGTGGTCGATGTCCTGCGCCGTCGGGAAGGGCCGCGCCTCGAGGGCACGGCGACGATCCAGGGGACGGCTGAGGACGAGCGACGGCGGCTGCGCGTCGAGCTGCAAGGCGAATACCTGCTCGTGCTGGAGGAGGGCAGCGTGCTGGCTGCGGTGCCCGACATCATCGTGCTGCTCGCGGTGCCGTCGGGCATGCCGATCCCGACTGGGCAGTTGCGGCGCGGGCAGCGCGTGCACGTCGTCGCCCTCCCGGCGCCTGAGGTGTGGAAGTCGGCCGAGGGCCTGGCGGTGGCGGGGCCCCAGGCGTTCGGCCTCGCGATCGAGCATGCGCCGATCACACCGGAGGCGCGTGCGGCGCTCTGAGCTGAGCGGGGGCATCGACGTCGGCGCCACGAACGCCGACGCGGCGCTGATGGACCAGGACGGCCGGCTGGTCGCGCGCGCGAAGGTGCGCGTGGGCGGCGTGCTGCGCGACAGCATCGGCGCGGCGCTCGACGCGTTGCTCGGCGCGGCGCCCGGCGGCGCCGCGCACCCGGCGCGCGTGGTGCTCGGCACCCGGCAGGTCACGCACGACCTCGAGCAGCGGCGCGAGCTCACGCGCGTCGGCGTCCTGCGGCTCGGCGCGCCGCTGACCGGCGCGCTGCCGCCGCTGTGCCGTTGGCCTCCGGAGCTCCGTGCCGCCGTGTCGGCGGGCGAGCGCATCGTGGGCGGCGGGGCCGAGCTCGACGGGCGCACCGCGGCGCCGCTGGACGTCGATGCCGTGCTCCGGTTCCTGCAGGACGTCGCCGGCGATGCGAGGGGCATCGCGATCAGCGGCGTCTTCTCGCCCGTCTCGCCCGAGCAGGAGCTGGCGGTGGCCACCCTGGTCCTTCGCGAGCTCGGGCCCGGCGTCCGGGTCACCTGCAGCCACGAGATCGGCTCGATCGGTCTGCTGGCCCGCGAGAACGCGACCGTGCTCAACGCGGTGCTCGCCGGGCCCGCGGAGCGGCTCACCGGGGCGCTGGCCGATGCGCTCGAAGCGCGACACCTCGCAGCGGAGCCGTTCTTCGCGCAAAGCGACGGCACGATCATGAACCTGGATCATGCGCTGCGCTTCCCGGTCCTGATGATCGGCGGCGGCGCCGCGATCAGCATCCGAGGCGCAGGACACCTCAGCGGCGTCGCCGAGGCCTCGGTCGTCGACGTCGGCGGCACGCAGACCGAGGTGAGCGTGCTCGTCCACGGGTTTCCGCGGTCCGCCCCGCCGCCGACCGAGGTCGCCGGCGTCACCGGCGACCTCCGCATCCCGGAGCTGTGGCGGCTTCCGGTCGGCGGCGACACCGAAGCCTCCGATCTTGCCGCAGCGCTGGGCTGGGAGCTCGCCGACCTCGACGTGCTCGACGGCGATCCCGGCCGGACGCATCGGCCGGTCATCGCGATCGGCGGCGCGGCGGAGCTGGTCGCCGCGGCACTGACCGGAACCGAAGAGGTCATCCAGCCGGCCCAGGGCGACATCGCCGGAGCGATCGGCGCGGTGATCGCCCCGGTCAGCGGCTCCGCCGAGCTGGTCTGCGCTCCGGAGCCCGGGCGCGTGCGGGCCGCGGCCGAGCAGGTCCGCCGCGAGGCGATCGAGCGCGCGATCCACGCGGGCGCCGACCCGGCGCGCGTGGAGGTCGGGGAGGTCGAGCAGCTCCCGCTGAGCCAGCTCGTGGAGCCGGCACTGCGCCTGCGCGCGCGAGCGCTCGGGCCGTGCGCCTGAGCAACCGCGGTCGTCTCAGACCCAGAGCCGCACGGCGGAGCCGCCGGGCGTGTGCAGGACCTCGAGCTGCTCGGTGACCTGGCGAGCGACCCACAGGCCCGCGCCCTGCCCATCGTCGGGCGCCGGCGGGACGAAGCCCGCCATGGGGTCGGTGACGCCGGCGCCCTCGTCGGCGATCTCGCAGGCGAAGCGACGGCCGACGCGCCCGGCCCGGACGGTCACCGCGCCGCGTCCATGCCGCCGTGCGTTGGCCACCACCTCGGCGGCGGCAAGGAGCAGCTGGGACGCGGGATCGTCGGAGACTCCCGCGGCTCCGAGCGCCTCGCGCAGCAGCCGGCGGAGCGCGACCGCGTCGCCCGCGGCGATCGGCGCGAGCTCCGGGAGCGGCTCGGGCGCCGGCGTCATGGCCCGCACGACGTCCTCGGGCGCCGGGCCGTGGACGGAAGACAGCGAGTCGCCCAGCAGCTCGTGCGGGTGGGCGCTGCGGGCCTCGGCGATGACGTCGGGCGGCACGTCGCGGGCGTCGTAGGCGCATCGGATCCACACCTGGTGGCGCGCCATCGCGCGGTTGAGGATCGCGTCGTACGCGATCCAGCGGTCGTAGTCGCGACGGGTGGCGATGCGCGGCAGCTCGCCGAAGCACCGGACGCCCGGGGCGCCGCCGGCGCGCAGCCGGCGCAGCACGCCGTCGTAGCCGGCCAACGCCGCCTCCGGCGTCGTGTAGAAGCCTTCGCGATCGATGAACGTGACCGCGTCGGAGCGCGCACCCAGCGCGTCGCGCAGAACGTTGGTGTGCGAAGCATCCAGGACCACTACGATCGACTCACCGGCATCCAGGCCGCCCTCGACGAAGGGCGCACCGTGCTCGCCGAGGCGCTCGTCGGTGTCGAAGACGAACAGGTCGTGGTGGGCGGCCGCGCCGGCGCTCATGATGCCGGGACGATCTCCACGGCGGGGTCGGTGTCCCACGCCAGCAGCGTCAGCAGCCGACGCACCGTGGGGGAGGCCGCCGTGATGATCAGCGGCCGGCCGGCGCGCGACCGCAGGGCGCGCATGCCCGTCACGTCGATGAACTCGACGTCTGCGAGGTCGAGGCGCAGCGGCCCGTGGTCGGGGGCGGCCAGGGTCCGCGCGACCGCCTCGGCCGCGTCGTAGTCCAGCTCGCCGGCGAAGCGCAGCGACTCCGCCGTGCGGCCGGCGGCGAGGTTGCCAGCGTGGCTGAGCGCGGCCAGCTCAGGCGAGACGTCGACGCCGTGGGCGGCGGCCACGCCGCCGAGGACGCCGGGATCGAAGCGGGCCTGGTCGTACTGGCAGAACAGGACCAGCGTGTCGCCGCGGTCGTCTGCGTCGATCCGACGCTCGTACTCCTCGAGACGCTCGGCGCCTGGTGTGCCAGACGCCGCCCAGGACATGTCCCCGGCCACGCTCAGGGCCGGATAACCCTCCCGGAGCGCAGCGGCGTGGTCGGCGCGCAGTTGCTCCAGCGTCCGCGTGACCTCGAAGGCGCCGTCGGGCGCGTAGGACGTCGGAGCGGGACGGACCTCCAGTTGCCCGCTGGTCAGGGCCTCGGCCATGAGTGGGTCGGCCGCCGCGAGGTCGTCGACCAGGCACGACGAGCCGTCGTGTTCGCAGTGGTAGATCACCCGGTGGCCGCGCTGCAGGCCGTTGCGGACGAAGGCGCCCGTCAGCACGGCCCGGTCGGCAGCTCGCCCGAGCCGGGCACATCCGTGCTCTCCGGGACGGATGGCGGTGGCGGCACGAACGGTGCTCATGGTTGTCGTGACGCTACACCTCCACGCTCGGCGAACCTGCCGGGACGCTGGACGATTCACGTTCCTTTGCAACCCCTGGTCGGCCGGTCTGTGCACCGCTCACAAACTCTGGCCGACCTCTGTCGGCTCCGCCGAAGACGCCACACGGTTGCTGGGCCACGGTTGCCCGATGAGCGTGATCTCCGAGGAGCACCACCAACATGCTTCGCTCCAGGCCGAACGCGAGATGCTCGTCGCGGCGCGCCCCCACGATGCGCCGCGGCGGGACGAGGTCGTCACGGCCTTCATGCCTCTGATCGGCTCCGTGGCCCACCGCTACAGCGGCGCCCGTGCCGTGGGCCGCACCGAGCTGATGCAGGAGGGCGTGGTCGGGCTGCTGCGGGCGCTCGACCGGTACGACCCCGCGCGCGAGACGCCCTTCTGGGCCTATGCCTCGTGGTGGGTGCGCCAGGCCATGCAGCAGCTCGTCAGCGAGCTGACCTGGCCGGTCGTCCTCTCGGATCGCGCGCTCCGCCAGCTCGCCCACGTCAAGGACGCCCAGCGGCTCTTCGCCCAGGACCACGGCCGCGAGCCCACCCCGGCCGAGCTGGCCGAGGAGACCGGGATGCCGAAGGAGCACCTCGGCTACCTGCTCGCCGCCGAGCGCGCCCCGCGCCCGCTGGACGAGCCCACCGGCGCGGGCCAGGCGGGCGGCAGCACGCTCGGGGACCTCCTCGCCGATCCCGCCGCCGAGGATGCGCTGGACCGGGTACCGCGCCGGCACGCAGCGTCGCTGCTGGAGGAGGTCCTGCCGACGCTGACCGCTCGGGAACGCACGATCCTGCGCCGCCACTACGGCCTCGACGGGCCGGAGCAGACGTTGCGCGAGATCGCGGTGACGCTCGGCGTGAGCCCCGAGCGCGTCCGCCAGATCGAGCAGGG
>JAWVGD010000447.1:0-2558 GCA_033855515.1 Baekduia sp. | reverse complement strand
TCGATGCGCTCGCCGAGCAGCAGCAGCTCGTTGGTCTTCTTGCGCCCGAGGTTGCGGTAGATCAACGCCATGATCATGAACGGGAACACCCCGACGTTGATCTCGGGCGTCCCGAACGTCGCGCCCTCGCGCGCGACGATCAGGTCGCAGGCCAGGGCGAGCCCGAGGCCCCCGGCGAGCACGTGCCCGTTGGCGGCGCACAGCGACGGCTTGCCCAGCTCGCCGATCAGCTGGAACAGCCGCGGGAAGCGGTCGGTCGCGAAGTGCTTGTGCACGAGCGGGACGTCGGCCGCGAAGCCGCCGAGGTTGCCCCCGCTGCTGAACACGGTCTCGTGCGTGGAGGTGAGGACGACGCTGCGCACCGCCTCGTCGTCGCGGGCGGCGGCGAAGGCGGCGAGCAGATCGTCGAGGACCTGGTCGGAGAGCGCGTTGCGCGTCTCGGGGTGATCCAGCGCGATCGTGGCGACCCCCGTCGGCGCGACGTCGTAGCGGACGGTCTCGTAGGCCATGGGGCGGAAGCAAAGCACGGGACGCGCCCGGAGCGGCCGCCGGACGTCCAGCCCGAGAGCGGCTGGGCGCCAGAACGACCCACTTCGAACCCCTGTCCGCACGCAAACCGCCGGAGTTCGGCACCATTGGTCCTTGCCCATGAGCGACCAAACCTCCGACGCCGGGCTCCGTGCCGATGCCCGCCGCAACCGCCGGACCGTCCTGGACGCCGCCGTGGCGCTGCTGGCTCAGCGCCCGCAGGCCACGATGCAGGAGGTGGCCGACGCCTCCGGATTGGGCCGGACCACCGTCTACCGCCACTTCCCGCGGCGCCAGGACCTCATCGACGCGCTGTTCGAGGAGGTGCTGCGCGAGGCCGGCGAGACGATCGAGCAGGCGGTCCACCACGCGAAGAACGCACGCGAGCTGCTGTGCGACCTCGGGCCGCGGATCATCGCCATCGGGGACCGCTACCGCTTCCTGGATGCCCACCCTGAGTTGCGCGAGCGCACGCTGTCGGGCACCGACGGCGGCGACCAGCGCCTCGAGGACTTCCTGCGGCGCGCGCAGGAGCGGGGCGAGCTGCGCGCCGACCTCCCCGTCGCGTGGATGCTCACGACGCTGCGAGGCCTGGGCATCGTGGCGATGATCGAGGTCAGCGCCGGCCGCACCACCGTCGAGGACGCCGGCCGCCACGTCGGCGAGACGTGCGCGTCGGCCTTCAGCACCCACGTGGCAACGCCCGCAGGCGGAAAGTAGGACGTGCCACTGTTTACTTCGTGAGCCGCGGCCGTTACGGTCCCGGCCATGGCCACCGCTGAGAACGACGTCCTGAAGCCCGACTTCGGGGCCAGCCGCAAGCACTTCATCTTCTCCGACGAGCATCAGCAGCTCCGGGAGTCGATCCGCAGCTACGCGGTCAAGGAGCTCGCGCCCCACGCCGAGGAGTGGGAGGAGACGACGTTCCCCGACTCGGTCTTCGGGCGCATGGGCGAGCTGGGCTTCCTGGGCCTCGACAAGCCCGAGCAGTACGGCGGCCAGGGCGGCGACTACTACACGTCGCTCGTCCTCGCCGAGGAGCTCGTGCACGCCCGCTCCGGTGGCCTGGCCATGGGCATCGCCGTCCACACCGACATGGCGATGCCGCCGATCCTCGCGTTCGGCACCGAGGAGCAGAAGCAGGAGTGGGTCGTCCCGGCCATCGCGGGTCAGAAGATCCTCTGCCTCGGCATCACGGAGCCCGACGCGGGCTCGGACGTGGCCGGCATCAAGACCCGCGCGGTCCGCGACGGCGACGACTACATCATCAACGGGTCCAAGACCTACATCACCAACGGCCACCGCGCCGACGTCATCGTGCTCGTCGTCAAGACCGATCCCGATGCCGGCCACGACGGCGTCACGCTCTTCCTCGTGCCGATGGACGCGCCCGGCGTCATCCGGGAGAAGCGCCTGCAGAAGCTCGGCATGCACGCGTCCGACACTGCGCTGCTGGCCTTCCAGGACGTGCGCGTCCCGGCGACGGCGGTCCTCGGCCAGGTCGGCAAGGGCTTCTACCACATCATGTGGGAGCTCCAGGGCGAGCGGCTCATCGGCGCCGCCGGCTGCGTGGCGGGCGCGCAGCACTGCTTCGACATGACGCTGCAGTACGCCAAGGAGCGCGAGGCGTTCGGCCGCCAGATCGGCAAGTTCCAGGTCATCCGCCACAAGTTCGCCGAGATGGCCACCAAGATCGAGACCGCTCGCCAGCTCGTGTACATGACGGCCTGGCGCTTCCAGAACGGCGAGTACCCCGTGCGCGAGATCTCGATGGCCAAGCTCCACGCCGCGCGCATGTCCGTGGAGGTCGCCGACGAGTGCATCCAGATCCATGGCGGCGCGGGCTACATGAAGGAGTACGGCGTGGAGCGCGTCTGGCGCGACATGCGCCTGAACCGCATCGGCGCCGGCACGGACGAGATCATGCTCGAGGTCATCGGCCGCAGCTATGGGCTCTAGGCCCCTGGCACGTTGACCCCGGGCGAGCGGGTCAAGGCCTACTACGCCGACCTGAATCGGACCCACCCACC
>JAWVGD010000446.1:0-3243 GCA_033855515.1 Baekduia sp. | reverse complement strand
GTGAAGCCGAGGTCGGTGAGCCGCTTGCGCGCCTGGCTGAGCGCCACCCCCGTCAGGTCCGGGATGCGGGCGGTCCCCGGGCCGCTGGAGACGATGAGCGTCACGACGTCGTCCTTCGGGATCCGCGAGCCGCCGCCCGGGTCCTGGCCGATGACCGTGCCCTTGGGCTGGGTCCGGCTCTCCTTGGCCTGGACATCGGTGGAGAGGCCCTTGCGCTTCAGGACCAGCTCGGCCTCGGTCTGCGGCGCGCCGACGACGTTGGGGACGTCGACCTTGTCCTTGCCCATGAGCAGCAGGCCGGCGACGATCGCGCCCGCGACGAGCAGGCCGACGAGCAGCGCGATCCACCACTTGGCGCCCCCACCGTCGTCGACGACCTCCGGCGGCGGGGTCGGCGGCCCGTAGTGCTCGACGTGCGCCACCTCGTGGTAGGCGCCCGGCGGCGGGATCGGGACCATCGGCCCGGTGGGCTGCAGGACCCGCGTGCGGTCGTCGGTCAGCTGCGCGGCGACCACGCCACCGCCCGCGTGCTCCAGCGCGGCGATGAACTCGTCGGCGTCGGGGTAGCGGCGCGCCGGGTCCTTCTCGAGCGCCTGCAGGACCACGGCCTCCAGGGCCGGCGGCACCTGCGGGTTGAAGTGCGACGGCGGGACGGGCGCCTCGCCGACCTGCTTGAGCGCGATCGTCACGGCGCTCTCGCCCTCGAACGGGACGCGGCCGGTCAGCATCTCGTACAGGATGATCCCGACCGAGTAGAGGTCCGACGGCGCGCTCACCGCGAACCCCTGCGCCTGCTCGGGCGACAGGTACTGGGCGGTGCCCATGATCGAGCCGGTCTGCGTCATGTCCGACGCGCCCGCCTTGGCGATCCCGAAGTCGGTGACCTTGGCGCGGCCGCCGGCGTCGACGATGACGTTGTGGGGCTTCAGGTCGCGGTGGATGATGCCGCGCTTGTGGGCGAACCGCGCGGCGCGCAGGATCTGGATCGTCAGGTCGATGGCGCGCGCGGCCTCCAGCGGCGCCTCCTCCTGGACCAGCCGCTTCAGCGTGCGGCCGTCGAGGTACTCCATCGCGATGTAGTACGTGCCGTCCCAGGCGCCGCGATCGTAGACGGCGACGACGTGCGGGTGCTGGAGGCCGGCAGCCGAGGACGCCTCGCGGCGGAAGCGCTCGACGAACTCCTCGTCGGCGGCGAAGCGCCGGTGCAGGAGCTTGATGGCGACGTTGCGCCCGAGCTGCAAGTCCTCGGCGCAGACGACGTCGGCCATCCCGCCGGAGCCGACGCGGCGCAGGACGCGGTAGCGCCCGTCGATGATCGTGGAGGTCCCGGGAAGGTCGGTCACTTGAGCAGCTCTTGCATGATGTCGCGGGCGATGGGCGCGGCGAAGTCCCCACCGAAGCCCTGGACGCCGCGGACGTAGACCGCCACGGCCACGCGCGGGTTGTTGGCGGGCGCGAAGCCGATGAACCACACGTTGTTGATCTTGGCGCCGAGCTCGGTCTCGGCCGTGCCGGTCTTGCCCGCGACCTGGGTTCCGGGAATCTGGGCCTTCGTGCCGGTGCCGGTGTTCACGACCGCCACCATCATGTCGGTCACGGCGGCGGCGGTCGACGGCTTCATCACCGTCGACTGCAGCGAGGGCTGGATCGTCTTGACCGTGCGCCCGTCGGGGTCGACGACCTTGTCGGTCAGGTGCGGCTTCATGAGCTTGCCGCCGTTGGCGACGGCGGCCGCCACCTGCGCCATCTGCAGGGGCGTGGCCTGCAGGCCACCCTGCCCGATGGCCATGCGCCCGACGTCGACGAAGCGCGACGTCGGCGAGACGGCGCGCCCGGGCGGCGTGGGCGCCACCACGCTGGCCGACATCGTGTCCTTGGGATAGTCGAGCGCCGGCTTCTTGTCGAAGCCGAAGCGCTCCATGTAGTCCTTCATGACGCCCTTGCCGAGCCGGACGCCGACCTGGGCGAAGACCGTGTTGACCGACTTGGCCAGCGCGTTCTTGAGGTCGATGGTCCCGAAGGACTGGTTGAAGTCGTTGGCCAGCGGGACGCCCGACACCTTCACGTCGTTCTTGCCGTCGACCGCCGAGTTCTCCGCGAACTGCCCGGTGTCGATCGCGGCGGTCGACGTCACGACCTTGAACGTCGAGCCGGGCGCGTCACCGAACTGCACCGCGCGGTTGACCAGCGGCTTGCGGTTCTCGTCCGTGCTCGCCTTCGTCAGGACGCCCTTGTCGGCGATCGTGTTGGGGTCGTAGGTGGGCGTCGATGCCATGACCTTGACCGCGCCGGTGCGCGGGTCGAGCGCCACCGCGGCGCCCTCCTTCCCTGCCTTGGCGATCTCGTCCAGCGCGAGCTGCTGGGCCTTGGGCTGCAGCGTCGTGCGGACGTCGTCGCCCTGGCGCTTGCGCCCGAGGAGCTGGTCGAAGGTCGTCGTGATCGCGTCCTTCTGGCCCGTCAGGTCCGAGTTGCGGAAGCGCTCGAGCTCGGTCTGGCCGATCGACGCGTAGGAGTAGCCGACGGGATGGCCGAAGCGCGGGCCCTGCGGGTAGGTGCGGTGGTAGACGCCCTCGTTGTCGCGCGTGGACCGCGCGATGACCGAGCCGTCAGCCGCGCGGATCGTGCCGCGAGGGATCTTCTGGGCGCGGATGATCGTGCGGTGGTTGAGCGTGCTGGCGTTGAGGTCCTTGGCCCGCAGGACCGTCCACCACGAGGTGGAGCCCAGCAGCGCGGCGAACATCAGCAGCGCGACGAGGAACAGGCGGCTGATCGGCTTGTTCATGCCGCCGCCTCGCGGCGCGCGCGGTCGGAGACGAGCAGCAACAGCGCCAGCAGGACGAAGTTCGCCATGATCGACGAGCCGCCGTAGCTGACGAACGGCAGCGTGACGCCGGTCAGCGGGATGAGCTTCGTGACGCCGCCGACGATGACGAAGACCTGCAGCGCGAAGACCGACGTCAAGCCCGTGGCCAGCAGCTTGGAGAACGAGTCGCGCGCGAGCATCGCGATCTTGAAGCCGCGCTGGACGAGCAGCAGGTACACGCACAACAGCCCCGCGGCGCCGGCGAGGCCGAGCTCGTTGACGATCACCGCGTAGATGAAGTCGGTGTGCGGCGCGGGCAGCAGCGAGCAGTTGACGGTCGAGGACGTCGCGCTCGCGCACTGGCCGCTGATCCGCAGCACGGCCTGGCCGAAGCCCTGCCCCAGGATGCCGCCGTCGGCCTGCGCCCACAGGCCCTGGGC
>JAWVGD010000445.1:0-8488 GCA_033855515.1 Baekduia sp. | reverse complement strand
CGCGCAGCCACGGCCGGGCGTCGGCGCCATGGGTGTGCAGCTGCGGCGCCCGGAGGTCGAACAGGCGCCGTCCCACGTCGGTGATCGCCGGGTCGATCTCCACCGCGTCGATCCGCGTCGCCGGATGGAAATGCCCGTAGGCCCGGGCGACGGTGCCCGCGGCGCTGCCCAGGATCGCGATCGACCGCGGCTGCGCGGTCCGTGCGGCGTAGGGCAGCACGAGCGGCTCGTCCCAGTAGTTGCCGGTCAGCCAGGTCCCGGGCGTGAAGATCGAGTGGACGGCCTGTCCCTCGTTGAGCTCCAGCCGCCGCTCACCGCCGTCGGTCTGCACGACGCGGGCGTACTGGTAGTCGGTCTCCTTCTCCCAGATCGTGCGGCCCTCGGTCGTCGCCTTGACGGTCCCGATCGGCAGCGCGATCAGGATCAGGACGAGCGTGGGCGCGACGACGCCGACGCGCCGGCGCAGGCCCAGCGCGGCGGCGAGCCCGAGCGCGAGCGCGAAGGCCAGGAACGTCCGGCGCGTCCCGACGAACGGGATGAGCACGAGCGCGCTGAGGAACACGCCCACCAGCGAGCCCATGGTCGAGATCGCGTACAGCCGGCCTGAGACCCGGCCCGCCTCGTCCAGCGCGCCGACGCTCAGCCGCACCGCGTAGGGCGCCACGCACCCGAGGACCAGCACCGGCGCGGCGATCAGCACGAGCACCGCCAGCAGCGAGCCGACGAAGGCGCCCGCCTGCACGCTGTCCAGAGCGTCGACCGACACCCGCAGGAACGGGCCGGCGACGAACGGGACGGCGGCCATCAGCCCGGCCGAGACGAGCACGAGCCGGCACAGGCCGGCGAAGGTCGGGTCACGGTCGGCCAGGCGGCCGCCGATCCAGTAGCCGCCGCTGAGGGCGACCAGGACGGTGGCGATCGTGTTGGCCCACACGATCGTCGATGCGCCGAACCACGGCGCGAGCAAGCGCGCGGCGGCGATCTCTGCCCCGAGTGAGGCGGCGCCCACGACGGCAGCGACGAGGGCGACGGAACGGCGGTCCTCCACGGCGCCCAGGGTACGCGGTGGCGTCCGTCGAGGCCCATACGGTTCGGGCCATGACGACCGCCGAGCTCCGCGCCCTGGACCGCGAGGTCCTCTGGCACCCGTTCACCCAGCAGCAGGGGTGGCTCGCCGAGGACGCGCCGATCATCGAGCGCGGCGAGGGCTGCACGCTGTTCGACACCGACGGCAACGCCTATCTCGACGGGGTCTCGTCGCTGTGGTGCACGATCCATGGCCATCGCCATCCGGCGCTGGACGCCGCGGTCCGCGCCCAGCTGGACCGCGTCGCCCACACGACGATGCTCGGGCTCAGCCATCCGCCGGCCGTCGAGCTGGCCGAGAAGCTCCTCGCCGTCGCGCCGAAGGGCGACCGGGAGCTGACCCGCGCCTTCTACTCCGACAACGGCTCGACCGCCAACGAGATCGCGCTGAAGATGGCGTTCCAGTGGCACAAGATCCGCGGCGACGAGCAGCGCACCAAGTTCGTGTACTTGGACATGAGCTACCACGGGGACACGATCGGATCCGTCTCGGTCGGCGGCATCGACCTGTTCCACACGCTGTTTCGCCCGATGCTCTTCGACGGGCTGCGTACGACGCCCGGCGACGCCGCCGGCCTCGAGCGCATCCTCGCCGAGCACGGCCACGAGATCGCCGCGCTCATCATGGAGCCGCTGGTGCAGGGCGCGGCCGGCATCCTGCTGCACCCCGACGGCTACCTACGCACGGTCCGGGAGCTGTGCGACAAGTACGACGTCCTGATGATCTGCGACGAGGTCGCCACCGGGTTCGGGCGCACCGGAACGATGTTCGCCTGCGAGCAGGAGGGCGTCGTGCCCGACCTGATGACGGTGGCCAAGGGCCTGACGGGCGGCTACCTGCCGCTCGCGGCGACGCTGGCCACCGAGCGGATCTACGAGGGCTTCCTCGGCGAGTTCGAGCAGTTCCGCACGTTCTTCCACGGCCATACCTACACGGGCAACCCGCTGGCCTGCGCGGCGGCGATCGCGACCCTGGACGTCTTCGCGGGGGAGGACACGCTCGCGGCGCTGCAGCCGAAGATCGCGTTGCTCGGCGAGCTGCTGGACGAGCACGTCGCGCCGCTGGCCAGCGTCTCGGAGATCCGCCGCCGCGGGACGATGGTCGGCATCGAGCTGACGGAGTTCCCGCTCGAGGCGCGGATGGGCCACCACGTCACGCTGGCGGCGCGGGAGCGCGGCGCGATCGTCCGCCCGCTCGGCGACGTCATCGTGCTGATGCCGCCGCTGTCGATCACCGAGGACGAGCTGCGGCGCCTGGTCGCGATCACCGCGGGGGCGATCGCGACGGCCACGGGCGTCACGGCGGCGCCGGGCGCCGCCGTGGGCGCCTGATCTAGTCCTCGTAGGCGACGAAGTCGCGCTTGCGGGCGCCGCACACGGGACAGAACCACGTGTCGGGGATGTCGTCGAACGCGGTCCCCGGCGGGATGCCGCCGTCGGGGTCACCCTCGGCGGGGTCGTAGATGAACCCGCATGATTCACAGATCCACTTCTGCACGGTGGCGAGGTCGCTCATGTCCCCCAAAAGGTACTGGCCGCGCGGCCAGTAGGCTGCCTCGCGTGGACGTCAAACGACCCGGTCCCGGGGAAGAGCTCAGCGAGGGGCCGGTGACGACCCCGCGGCAGGCGGCGACCGTCATCGTCCTGCGGGGTGGCGCGCAGGCGCTCGAGGTGCTGCTGGTCCAGCGCAACCCCGAGGCCCGGTTCATGGGCGGCGCCTGGGTGTTCCCCGGCGGCGCCGTCGACGCCGGCGAGGGCGACGGCGAGGCGGCTCACCGCGCCGCCGCGGTGCGCGAGCTCGCTGAAGAGGCCGCGATCGAGGGGGTCGATCCCGGCGCGCTCGTCCGGTTCTCGCAGTGGATCACCCCGCCCCAGGTCAAGGTCCGGTTCGACACGCACTTCTTCCTCGCCCCGGCCCCCGAAGATGCGCAGCCGCGCGTCGACGGAGCCGAGTGCGTGGCCTTCGGCTGGTACACGCCGGACGCCGCGCTCGCGGCCCACCGCGCGGGCGAGCTGCTGCTCGTGTTCCCCACCATCAAGCACCTCGAGCAGCTGTCGGCCTTCGGGTCGTCCGACGCGCTGCTGGAGCACGCGCGCGGCCGCGAGGTCCTCGCCGTCGAGCCGCGCGTGATCATGGGCGGCGAGCACGCCCGCATCGTCCTCCCGGGCGAGCCCGGCTACGACGACGCGCCGCCGCCGCCCGGCTGAGCAGCCGCCCCGTCCGGCGCGCGCGGTGCCTCTGGCGGCGCTCGCGGCGGAGGCGTAATGTCGGGTCATGACCGCCACGCTGCCGTCCGAGCTCCGCGACGTCTTCGCGCGCAGCGCGATCGCCGAGTTGGTCACCATCGACGACCGAGGACGCCCCGTCGCGCAGTCGGTCATCCCGGAGTACCGGCCGGGCGGGCCGTGCATCGACATCGCCGGCGACGTCCCGATCCCCGACCCGCACGTCGCGCTGCTGTACGCCGACGTCGGGCCGATGGTCCTCGTGCAGGGCACCGCGCACGCCCAAGGCGTGCTGCACGTCCGGCCCGAGCGCGTGTACGCGTGGCGCCGCGGCGATCCCGACGCCGAGCCGCTGCTCTTCGACGCCCACCTCGAAGAGGTGCGCTCTGGCCACAATGAGGAGCCCGAGGTCGAGCACGCCGCCCCCGAGGGCGGCGAGGGCATCTGGGACGAGCGCCTCGACGCGCTGGAGACCGCGCTGCTGGCGTGCATCGGCCCGGACGGCTTCCCGTTCGCCGCGCGGCTCACCATCACGCCCGACCGCGAAGATCGCGTGCTGCGGTTCCCGCGGTTGCCGGTGGGCATGCCGGCGGAGCCGGGCCCCGCGTGCCTGCACGCCTCGGTCGGCGCCGGGGACACGCACCGCGCACCGCGGATCCACGGCGATCTCGTACCGGGAAGCGCCGGCGGCTGGAGCCTCGTCCCCCACGCGGTGCTGGACGCCTGAGGTGGGCCTGAGGGTGGCGGTGACCGGGCCGACGGGGGAGATCGGCAAGCCGTTCATGCGCGCGCTGGACCGGGCCGACGGGGTCGACCGGATCATCGGGATGGCGCGCCGGCCGTTCCAGCCCGAGGCCCACGGGTGGCGCAAGGTCGAATACCGCCAGGGCGATGTGCTGGACCGCGGGTCGGTCGACGCGTTGGTCGCCGACGCCGACGTCGTGGTGCACTTGGCCTTCATCATCGTCGCCGGCTCCAGCGAGAGCGAGCACATCAACTTGGAGGGGTCGCGGAACGTCTTCGAGGCGACGGTCGCGGCGGGTGCGAAGCGGCTGGTCTACGCGTCCTCGGTCGCCGCCTACGGCTTCCCCGCCCTGGACCGGCCGATCCTCGAGGACGACCCGGCGACGGGCAACGCCAACATGCCGTACTCCCATCACAAGGCTGAGGTCGAGGCGCTGATGAGCGACGTCCTGGAGAACGGCG
Source organism: Baekduia sp. (assembly GCA_033855515.1). Taxonomy (GTDB): domain Bacteria; phylum Actinomycetota; class Thermoleophilia; order Solirubrobacterales; family Solirubrobacteraceae; genus Baekduia. The sequence continues at coordinate 3,970 of JAWVGD010000445.1, read as the reverse complement.
AGACCGACGCCTACGTCTTCCGGCCGTGCATCGTCGCCGGGCCCGAGGCGCCGATCCTCGTCAACCAGATCCCCTATGTCCGCTGGGGCGACCGGCTGCCGGGCGCCGTGCGCGCGCTGTTCGACGTCGTGCCGATCCTCAGGCCGGTGATCCCCGATCCCGGCGTACCGTTCCAGCTCGTCCATCACGACGACGTGGCCGACGCGCTGTGCGCCGCAGTGGCGGGCCGCGGCGAGCCCGGGGCCTACAACCTGGCCGGCGACGGCACGATCACCATGGCCGACCTCGCCCGCGCGCTGGGGTACTACGCGGTGCCGGTGCCCGACCTGGCCGTCGATGCGGCCGCCGAGGTGGTCGCGCGGCTGCCGTTCATGCCCGACGAGGTCGCGTGGATCGAGGCCGTGCGGCGCCCGACGCTGATGGACACGGGCCGCGCCCGGCGGCTGCTGGGCTGGCGGCCCGAGCACGACGCCGCCGAGACGCTGCGGGCCACGGTCGCCGCGGCCCGGCCCGACCTCAGCGCGTGACGGTCGTGACCGGGACGCCGAAGCGTCGCTCGGCCTCGCCGATGACGTCGTCCTCGCGGTAGCGGGCGTCGTCCTCGGGGCGGGCGAAGACGACGACGCGGTCGGCCTTGAACGTCGTCAGCGCGTCCTGCAACGCGAGCAGCGGCTCGCTCTCGCCGGCCTGGGCGCGCGTGCGGGCACCCGCGGCCGACAGCGCGTCGGCGGTCGTCTTCGCCGTCGACTCGGCGTCGCGGATCGCCTCGTCGCTGTCGGACATCCAGAACGCGACGGCGGACTCGTTGACCGCCGGGGAGACGACGAGCACCTCCGCGCCGTCGAGGTCCTCCCCGCCGAGCGCGCCGCGCAGGTCGGCGGCATCGACGGGATCGGTCGCCAGCACCAAGAGCTTCATGGCGCCTGGACTTCCCGGCGGGTCGCGGGTCCAAGCGCCGGGCGCCGACGAGGCCGGCGGCCGCTGCGGTGCTCAGGCGGGCTGGTCGCCCGTGCCTGCGGGCGCCTCGGCCTCGGGGGCGGGGTCCACGGCGGGCGGCTCGGGCTCGGCGGCGGGCGCCTCGGACGGCTCGGGCTCGGGCTCGGGTGCGGGCACCTCGGTCTCTGCCGGCGTCTCGGGCGCAGCCTCAGCCTCGGGCGCGGGCGCGGCGGCCGGCGCGGCGGCCTCGGGCGCGGGCGCCTCGGCCGGCGCCTCGGGCGCAGCCTCCGCTTCAGGCGCAGCCTCGGCCTCCGGCGCGGGGTCCTCGGCGGGCGCGGCCTCGGCGTCGGTGGCGGGCGCGGCGGCCTCGGCGACCGGCTCGGGCGCCGGCGGCGCCTCGACGGGCTCGGGCTCCGGCTCCAGGTCGGCCTCGACCTCGTGCGCGCCGACGGTCGCCGGGACCACGCGCAGGACCTTGCTGACGGGCCCCTTGGTGCGCACGTCGCCGCGGGCCAGCGCGAGCGTCGGGCTCAGCTCGCCCGTCAGCAGCGCCCGCCCGGTGTCGGCGTCCATCGCCAACACGACGTCGGCGCGGAGCTTCGTGGCGCCGAGGTCGACGCGCACGCGCTTGCCCGGGCGGACGTCGAAGGTGACCGTCGCGTCGGGCTGCCGGAAGGCGAACTGCACCACGGCGTCGGCCTGGCGCAGCTGCTCGCGGCGAGCGCTGTTGTACACCAGGTTGTTCAGGATGCCGCCGAGCTGCTCATAGACCTCGGCCTCGGTCTCGAAGTGCGCCATGAGTCGCTGAGGGTACCTGGGAACGCCGCCGCGACGCGCGCCCGGCGCGCCGCGGCCCACCCCGTGCTCCTACTCGCGGCCCAGCAGCAGGGCGATGCCCTGCCCGCCGCCGATGCACAGCGTCACCAGCCCGTAGCGGTGGTCGCCGCGCTCCATCTCCGCCAGGCACTTGGCGGTGATCGCCGCGCCGGTGGCCGCGATCGGGTGCCCGAGGGCGATCGCGCCGCCGTTGGGGTTGACGCGCGCCGGATCCAGGTCGAGGTCCTTGATGACCGCCAGCGCCTGGGCGGCGAACGCCTCGTTGAGCTCGATGACCCCCACGTCGTCCAGCGCGACGCCGGCGCGGTCGAGCACCTTGCGCACCGCCGGGACGGGGCCGATGCCCATGATCTCGGGATCCACGCCGCAGGAGGCGTAGGAGAGGACCCGGGCCCGCACCGGCGCCCCGAGCTCGGCGGCCTTGTCGTCGCTCATCAGGACGAGCGCCGCGCCCGCGTCGTTCATGCCCGACGCGTTGCCCGCCGTGACCGTGCCGCCGTCCTTCTTGAAGATCGCCGGCAGCTTGGCCATCCCGGCCGCGTCGGCCCCGTGGCGGATGTGCTCGTCCTTGAGGAAGTCCACCATCTCGCGCTTGACCTTGACCGCGACGCCGACGATCTCCTCGTCGAAGCGGCCCTCGGCCTGCGCGGCGCTCGCGCGCCGGTGCGACTCCACCGCGAACGCGTCCTGCTCCTCGCGGGAGATGCCCATGCGCTCGGCCAGGTTCTCGGCCGTGACGCCCATCTTGATGTCGTGGAAGGGGTCGGTCAGCGCGCCCTGGACCGGGTCGACGACCGGCGCGGGGCCCATCTTGGAGCCCCAGCGACCCTGGGTCAGCCACATCGGGGCGCGGCTCATCGACTCCGCGCCGCCCGCCAGCGTCACCGCCGCCTCGCCGGTCTGGATCGCCTGGCAGGCCGAGACGAGTGCCTGCACGCCCGTCCCGCAGAGGCGGTTGACGGTGAAGGCGGGCGTCTCCTTCGGGATGCCGGCCTTCATGCCGACGACGCGCGCCATGTAGGCGTCGGCCGTCTCGGTGTGGATGACGTTTCCGAACACGACGTGCTCGATCTGCTCGGGCGCCAGGCCCGAGCGCTCGATGGCCGCCGTGGCGGCGGTGGCCCCGAGGTCGCTGGGGCTGACCCCCGCGAGCGACTTGCCGTACGAGCCGATCGCGGTGCGCGCGGCGGAGGAGATGACGACGTTGGTCAAGCTGGCGTTCCTTCCAGGGTCCGGTGGTCGGGCGGAAAGCCTAGGCGGTGCGACGTTCGTGCGCAGGGGCACCACCGCCACCATGCCGCCGGTCTCGAGGTCGAGCGCGTGATGCTCAGCCTGGAGGAGCGTCGCGCGTCCCGGTTGCTGGACTTTTTCTGAGGAATCGCGGAACCTTCCCCCGGAGGGCCCGTTAGAGTCGCAGGAGGGCTACTACTGTGGAAGCTTCAGCGCTACACCACCCCGTCGGACTCGGTCGCCTCTCGGTTGCGGGACCGCTGCTGCGACTGCGAACCGACGACCAGCTCGTGGCGCTCTTCCGGGCGGGTCACGACGAGGCCTTCGGGACGATCCACGACCGTTACCGGCAGCGCCTGTTCGGCTACGCGCGGCAGATGCTCGGCGGCTCGCGCTCCGACGCCGAGGACGTGCTGCAGGACGTGTTCCTGCGCGCCTACCACGCGTTGCGTGCCGACGACCGGCCGGTGACCGTCCGGGCGTGGCTGTACCGCGTCGCCCACAACCGGTGCATCGACCAGCTGCGCCGCCCGGCGCCCGCGGCGGCCGACATCTTCGACCTCAACCGGGGCCTGAACGCGGAGCCGGAGTCCGAGGCCGAGCGGCGCGAGGACCTGCGGCGGCTGGTCGCCGACGTCCAGCGGCTGCCCGAGCAGCAGCGCTCGGCGCTGCTCATGCGCGAGATGGAGGGCCTCTCGTACGCCGACCTGGCCGTGGCTCTGGGCGTCACGGTGCCCGCGGTCAAGTCGCTTCTGGTCCGCGCCCGGGTCGGGCTGGTGGAGGCCGTCGAGGCCCGCGACACCGCCTGCGTCGAGATCCGGACCGACCTCGCGACCGCCATCGACCGTGGCGTTCGCTCCAGCGGCCGGTCGCGCAAGCACCTGCGCGAGTGCGCGGGCTGCCGCGACTACCGCAGCGCGATGCGCGCGGTGGACAAGCAGCTCAACGGCCTGGCACCGGCCTCGGG
>JAWVGD010000444.1:0-10903 GCA_033855515.1 Baekduia sp. | reverse complement strand
GCCTTGGAGGAGAGCCGATGACGGCGTTCCTGAGCGACACGTGGGTGATCGCCCGCCGTGGCCTGTTCCACATGCGCCGCCAGCCCGAAGCGCTGTCGGACGCCACGATCCAGCCCGTCATGTTCGTGCTGCTGTTCGCGTTCGTCTTCGGCGGGGCGATCAGCGTCCCGGGCGGCGGCAGCTACAAGGAGTTCCTGATGGGCGGGATCTTCGCCCAGACGATCGTCTTCGGCGCGTTCGGCGTCGCGATGGCGCTGTCGGCCGATCGCAACAACGGTGCGATCGATCGCTTCCACTCGCTGCCGATCGCCCGCTCCAGCGTCCTGGCCGGCCACGCGGTGGCCAACCTCATCCGCGCGTTCCTGCCGATCGCCTTCATGACGATCACCGGCTTCGTGGTCGGCTGGCGGATCCACTCCGGCGTCCTGGACATCGCCGCCGCCTACGGCCTGATGGTCATCTTCTCGTTCGCGATGATCTGGATCGGCGTGCTGATCGGCAGCCTCGTGCCGACGCCCGAGGCGGTGCAGGGCGTGGCGTTCATCGTGATCTTCCCGGTCACGTTCATCGCCAGCACGTTCGTCCCGACCAGCACGCTGCCGGGGCTGTTGAAGACGATCGCCGAGTGGAACCCGACGTCGTCGCTGGCCAACGCCCTGCGCCACCTGTTCGAGAACCCGGGCGGGGTGGCGCCGCCGGGCGCCGCCTGGCCGATCGCCCATCCCGTGGCCTACACGTTGATCTGGGCGCTGGCGATCGTCGTCGTCTGCGCGCCGCTGGCCGTCGCGCAGTACCAGCGCTCGATCCGCTCCTAGGACCCTGACCGCGACGGGGGCGGCGCCGCCGCAGGGCCGCCCCTTCCGCGCGCTCGTCGTGCAGCGTGGGGCAAGCTCCGGGGGCTAACTTGACGTTTACGTAAGAAACCCGTTCGGGTACGATCGGACGTCGATGTCCTCCCCCGCCGCCTCCGCCCGCTCCCGCCGTCGTCTGGGCGTCGACGCCGACCACCACAACTACAAGTGGTGGGCGCTCAGCTGCACCAGCCTCGGGATGCTCCTGGCGACGGTGAACTCCGGCACGCTGGTCATCGCGCTGCCCGACCTGGAGAAGGCGCTCGGCGTCGGGCTGCTCACGCTGGTCTGGGTGATCCTCGCGTTCATGATCGCCTCGACGGTCCTGGTGCTCACGTTCGGGCGCCTCAGCGACCTCTTCGGGCGCAAGAAGGCGTTCGTCGCCGGCTTCGCGGTCTTCACGGCCGCGTCGCTGGGCGCGGGCTTCGCGACCGGCGGCACCGACCTCATCCTCTGGCGCATCGTGCAGGGCATCGGCGGCGCGCTGCTGTTCGCCAACGCCTCGGCGCTGGTCACCGACGCGTTCCCGCGCGAGCAGCTCGGCGTCGCGATGGGCACGAACGTCATGGTCGCCGGCGTCGGGCTCGTCCTCGGCCCGGTGCTGGGCGGCGCCCTGGTTCAGATCTCCTGGCACTGGGTGTTCTGGTTCAACGTGCCGCTCGGCCTCGCCGGAACCCTGTGGGCCGCGGCGGTGCTGCAGGAGCTGGTCCGCCCGGAGCAGGACCGCGGCTTCGACTGGTGGGGCACGGTCACGTTCGTCGTGGGCCTGACGGGCCTGACGCTCGGGATCTCGCGCGGCGGGATCGTCGGCTGGAACGACACGCTGACGATCGGCGCGCTGGCCGCCGCGGTCGTCCTGCTCCCTGCGTTCGTGCTGGTCGAGCGGCGCACGCGCGCACCGATGCTCGACCTGTCGCTGTTCGCCGACCGCGGCTTCGCGGCCGCCACCGGCGCGGCGTTCCTCGCGGGCCTGTCGCGCTTCGCGCTGACCTTCGTGTTCGTCCTGTACTTCCAGGGCGCGCTCGGCGACGACCCGATCCTCGCCGGCGTCAAGCTCGCGCCGCTGGCGCTGGGCATGTTGGTGTCCTCGCCGCTGGCCGGCGCCTACGCCGACCGCAACGGAGCCCGCATGCTCGCCGCGCTCGGGCTCGTGGTCTCCGCCGTCGGGATGGCGGGCATGACGACGCTCGGCACCGGCAGCTCGTACTGGTGGGCGGCTCTCTGGCTGCTGATCACCGGCCTCGGGTCGGGCATGTTCAACTCACCCAACACCGCGGCGATGATGGGCTCGGTTCCGGTGCACCGCCGGGGCATCGCGGGCGGGACGCGGATGATGCTCCAGAACACGGGCTCGGTGCTGTCGATCGCCTTCGTCCTGGCGATCATCACGAGCGCCGTGCCGACCAAGGTCCTTCTGTCGATCTTCTCCGGGGTCAGCTCCGGGCTGTCAGACGCCGCGCTGCGGCCGTTCATCCACAACATGCACGTGGCGCTGTGGGTCCTGACCGCGACGTCGGTGGCCGGCGCCGCCGTGTCGCTGCTGCGCCCCGCGCGCGCCGAAGGGGCCGCGCACGCATGAGCACCCACGACCTCGCGGCTGCGCCCGCACCCGTCCCCGGCCTGCGCATCGGACAGGTGGCCGAGCTCGTCGGCACGACGCCGCGGACGATCCGCTACTACGAGGAGATCGGGCTGCTGGTGCGTCGCGGCGGCGGCGCGGAGCGCGAGGCCGGCCGGCACCGCCTCTACGCCGAGGAGGACGTCCAGCGCCTGCGCGAGGCCCTGCGCCTCAAGACGCTCCTCGGCGTCAGCCTCGAGGAGCTCAAGGCGCTGCTGGAGGTCGAGGAGGCGCGCGGCGCCCTGCGCGACGAGTGGCACCACGGCAACCCGGGCGCCGAGCGACGCCGCGAGATCCTCGAGCAGGCGCTCGGCCACGTCGACCGGCAGCTCGAGCTGCTGGCGCGCCGCCGCGCCGAGATCGCCCGCCTGGAGCGCGAGCTGCGCGCCAAGCAGGAGCGCATCCGCAAGCGGCTCGCTCAAGAGGCCTGATTCGCGGCACTACCGTCGTGGAGCATGAGCCTCACGCAATCTCCTGGCCCGCTGTCGGGCCGGCCCGGCCCCACCAACTACGTCGTCCAGGGCCCCAAGCACCAGCTCCTGCTCACGCCGCTGCCGCGCCGGGTGCGCGGCGAGGTCGGCGGCGAGGTCGTCATCGACACCGAGCGCGCCCACCTGCTCCACGAGACGGGGTTGCGCCCGCAGCTCTACGTGCCGCTGGACGACGTGCGCGCCGAGACCCTGACGCGCACCGACACGAGCACGCACTGCCCGTTCAAGGGCGATGCGAGCTACCGGACGATCACCGCCGGCGGCAGCGTCGCGACCGACGCGCTGTGGGTCTACGACACGCCGATCGAGACCGCCGCGTGGCTCGATGGCCTGGCCGGCGTGTACCTGGACCGCCTGGACCGCTGGCGCGACGAGGAGGACGAGGTGGTGGCGTTCCGCGACCCGTATCACCGCGTCGACGTGCGGCGCACGAGCCGCCGCGTCGAGGTGCGGGCGCGCGGCGAGCTCGTCGCCGTCAGCGAGCGCGCGCTGTTGGTCTCCGAGACCGGGCTCGAGAACCGCTTCTACCTCCCGACCGAGGACGTCGGCGCGCCGCTGCACGGCCCGACCGCGACGGTCACGCACTGCCCCTACAAGGGCGACGCGGCCTATTGGACGCTCGAGCTGGCCGACGGCACGCGTCTGGAGGACGCCGCGTGGGGCTATCCGGAGGGCGAGGGCAACACCGCGCTCACGGCCGGGCACGTCTCGTTCTGGGGCGACGACGTGGAGATGCTTGTGACTTCCTTGTGACGTGTTCATACGAGCTTCAGGTGGGCGTGAGAGGGTCCCCGCCGTGACCGGGAGGCGACGTGACGGGAGCACCTTGCGCCGGCTGCGCGAGCACCGCTGGTTCGCGTTGCTGTCGATGACGCGGCTGCTCGGCGTGCTGCTGGCGATCGTCCTGCTGCTCGCCCACCGCGTGACGCACCACGACCCCGTGCTCGCGCTGCTGACGATCGTGTGGGCGCCCCTGAGCCTGCTGGCGCTGCGCCGCACCGAAGGGGCGCGGTGGGCGCCGGCGGTGTGGGCCCTGGACGGGTTCGCCGCCCTGGGGCTCGTCCTGGCGGGCGGCGACTGGCGCAGCCCGTTCTACGTGCTCGCGCTCACGACGCTCGTCCTGCCCGCGGCGTCGCTGCCGTGGCGGGCCGCGGTCGGCTGGGGCCTGTCGTTCTCGGCGCTGTACGGCGTGGTCGCCCTGCTGACCTCGAAGGTCCCCGCCGACACGCTGACCAACACCATCAGGTTGGAGACGCTGGCCACGCACCTGTTCGTGCCGGTGCTCGTGACGATGGCGCTCGCATACTCCAGCGTGCTGTTGGAGCGCCTGCGCCACGCGCGCGGCGAGTCCGAGCGGCTCGTCCTGCAGGCCGAGCGCCAGCGCATCGCGTGGGAGCTGCACGACTCCGCCAAGCAGCGCGTGCACGCGGCGCACCTCATGCTCAGCGCGCTCGCTGGGCGCGTCGACGGCGACGGGCGCGCGCTGCTGGACGGCGCGATCGGCGAGCTGCGCGCCGCGACCGCCGACATGGAGACCAGCGTCGCCGAGCTGCGCACGCCGCTGGACGGCCGGCCGGTCGACGAGCTGCTGCGCGAGCGCGCCGCGGAGCTGTCGCAGGCCGGGGTCGCGCGGATCGAGGTCGCCGGAAGCCTGCCGTCGCTGCCGCCGCTGGTCGCCGCCCACACCTACCGCATCGCCGCCGAGGCACTCACCAATGCCGTGCGCCACGCGGGCTCCACCGCCATCACCGTGACGCTCGGCGCCGGCGCGGCGGACGGAGACGTGCAGCTCGTGATCGCCGACGACGGGGTCGGCATGCCCGCCGGCTCGCGCCACGGCGGCGGCCACGGCCTGCGCTCCATGCACGGACGCGCCGAGACGATCGGCGCCAAGCTCGACATCGGACCCGGACCCGGAGGACGCGGCACCGCCGTGGCCCTCGCTCTCCCCCACCCCGGAGGTACCCCATGATCCGCCTGCTCATCGTCGACGACCACCCCGCCATGCGGGCCGGGCTCACCGCCGTGCTGCGGGCCGAGCCGGGGATCATCCCCCTCGCGACGGCCTCGTCGGAGATGGACCTCGACTCGACGCTCAACCGCACCAAGCCCGACGTCGTCCTGTTGGACTACCACCTCCCCGGCTCCGACGGGCTGAAGCTGTGCCGGCGCCTCAAGCGCACCGTGCCGGCGCCCGCGGTGCTGCTGTACTCGGCCTACGCCGACAGCTCGATGGTCGTCCCGGCGATCCTCGCGGGCGCCGACGGGTTGTTGAACAAGAGCGCGCCGGCACCGGAGCTGTACGACGCGCTGCGCGCCGTCGCGCGCGGCGACCGCGTCCTGCCACCGGTCCCGCGTGCGCTGCTGGAGTCCGCCGGCGGCCGGGTCGACCCACCGGACCTCCCGATCCTGGCGATGATGATCGACGGCACGCCGGCAGACGAGGTGGCCGAGACGCTGCGGGTGTCGGCGCGCGAGCTGGCGCGGCGAGTGGACGGGATGATCGAGCGGCTGCGGGTGGAGATCGCGGTGGTGTAGGGCGCCGCGTCCGGGGAACGCTGGCCCAGAGGGCCAGGTTCCCTTGCGGGTGTTCGCCCAGAGGGCGAAACCCGCGGCCCGTTAGGGACCCGAGCTCCTAGCGTGCACAGTGGTCGACCAGGCGCAGGCGCGCCTGGAGGGTGGCGATCCGGTCGCTGAGTGCGCTCACCCGGGCGCGGCGGGCGGCGGTCCGGCGGGCCTTCAGGGCGGCGCGGGCGGTGGTCAGGTCGCGCCGGGCGGTCGCCAGCGCCGCGCGCCCGGCGGTGCACACCGTCCGCGTCACGGTCACCGGCCACACGTCGCTGACCTCGACGCCGCCCGTGCAGAGGTAGGTCGCGCAGTCGCGGTAGGACTGCCAGAACCAGGTGCCCGGCTCCGGCGGCAGCAGGCCGTGCTCGGCGGCGTCGGGCACGGCGGTGCAGATCCCGGGCTGACCGTCGAGGGCGAGCGCGTCGCGCGTCTCGACGCGGTTGGTCGCGAGCACGAGGCCGTCGGGCCCCACGTCGGCGGCTCGCGCCAGGATCACGTGGTAGCCCTCACCGGCGCCGACGACGACGTCGTCGTAGACGTACGGGTGATAGGCCGGGCAGGTGAAGCGCACGTCCAGGCCCGCGGTCGCGTCGGCGACCGTCGCGCCCTGGGCCGGCAGGCGCTGCTCGGTCGGCAGGTCGTCGCGGCGGGCGCCCGCGGTGCTCGGCAGCGCCCCGAGGACCATCACGGCGAGCAGCGCCGCGACCATCGCTCCGGTGACCCTCCGACCCACCACGGGCCGACCCTATCCGCTCGGTGCACCCCGCGGCAGGGGTTCTCAGGAGCTAGGAGCGTGGGTCGGTAACGGGCCGCGGGTTTCGCCCTCTGGGCGAACACCCGCAGGGAACCTGGCCCTCTGGGCCAGCGTTCCCCTAGGACTCCGCCGGCGGGCGTGCGGGCGCGGCGGGCAGGTCGCCCTCCAGCCGCCGGACCCACAGCTCGCGGACGAGCACCGTCGTGGCGGAGATGATCGGCACGGCGACGATCAGCCCGACGAAGCCCAGAACGTTGCCGACCAGCACGACGCCGACGAGCACGACAGCGGGATGCAGCGACACGGCGCGCGCCATGACCATCGGGATGATCACGTTGCCCTCGATCTGCTGGACGAGGAGGTAGACGCCGAGCGTGATCAGCGCCGTGGTCGGCCCGCGCTCGGCGAGAGCGAACAGCACGGGCGGCAGCCCGCCGGCCACCGACCCGAAGTACGGGACCACGACGCACAGCGCCGAGAGGACCGAGAAGACCAGGGCATAGTCGAGGCCCACGAGCGAGAGCCCGATGTACAGCAGGACGCTCGTGACGAGCATGTCCACCATGACGCCGTACTGCCAGCCGATCCACGCGGAGCGGATCTCCCCCATCGCCTCGGCGACCCGCTCGCGCCGGTCGACGGGGAACAGCCGCTGCACGCCGGAGACGAGCGGGTGCGGGTTGATCGCGACGTAGAACGCGCCGACGACGACGAGCACGATCGTGGCCAGCGCCCCCGCGACGCCGAGCCCGATCTGCGCGACCGGGCCCAGAAGGCCCTGCGGCTTGTCGATCACGCCCTGCAGCGAGCTCTGCAGGCTGTCGGTGCCCGAGGCGGCCTTCGTGCCTGTGCTCGCCCCCAGCTGGCCGCGGAGCTGGTCGATGAGCGCCGGGAGCTGGTCGGCGAGGTGGCGCAGCTCGGTCACGAACGGCGGGATCGCCAGGTAGAGGATCCCGCCGACCACGCCGAGCATCGCCACCAGGGCCAGCAACGCCCCGACCATGCGCGGGACGCGACGGCGCTCCAGCCGCGTCGCTGCGGCCTCCATCGGCAGCGCCAGGACGATCGTGATGATGACCAGCACCAGCAGGCTGGCGAGCTCGGCGAACAGGAGCCAGCCCGCCACGAGCGCGGCGGCCAGCACGACGGCGCGCACGGCGTCAGAGGAGCGCGTGGCCGACGCAGGGCCGCCCACGCGGTGGGTCAGGCCGTCGGCCGGCGTCGAGGACGAGCGCGACGGCGCCACGCGGGGGCCGATCCTGGGAGCCTCAGAAGACACGAGGAGCGTCTTCCCGCCAAGACCGGGCACCATGCGCCCGCGCGCGCCGGGACGTCTCGCGGCGGGGCCCGAGCGGCTACCGTCAGGGCGTGCGCTCGATCGTCGACTTCTACCGTGCCCGGCCCGTGGTCGGGATCATCGTGTTCGTCACCGGGCTGGCCGTCGCGGTCGCCACCGTCACGCTGCAGAAGGGTGACGGCGTGATCCTGCCGATCGCCTTCACGGCCGCGATGGGCATCGTCGTCGGCAGCGCCGTGGCCGACGGCCAGCGCCGCCGGCACGACGAGCAGAAGCAGCCGTAGCCCGCGGCCGCGCCGGGGTGCCTACCGGCGCGCCTGCAGCGCCTGGACGCGGCGCAGCGCCGCCGGCAGCTGCGACAGCCGTAGCGCCCCCGGGGTTCGTCCCCGTGCGGTCGGGGTCACGCCCGCCGCCGCCGCGCTCCGGTCCTTGGCGGGGTCATACCGCACGGCCCGGCCGCCGAGCGTCCCGACGACGACGCCCTTGGCGGTGATCCGCAGCTGCCCGTCGAGGTGCCCCGGCCCGTCGACGGTCACGGTCCCGGCGTCCTCGGTGGCCGACGCGCGCAGCGCGCCGCTGATGGCCAGCCCCGGCACGAGCTCGTAGCCGTGCAGGCGCAGCCGCGCCCCGCTCGCCGACGCCGCGAAGCGCCCGCCGCGCAGCCCGCCGCCCTGGATGTGCGAGTAGCCGGCGTAGATCGTCTCCAGCGCGCCGATCTGCGCGTCGACGATGGTGTCCAGCGCGGCGAACAGCACGCGCCCCCGGGCCCCGGGCACGCCGGGCGCGCGGCGGTACGCGTCGATCGACCGGGCGGGGCGCGTGAGCACGGTGACCGCGTTGTCCTTGCCCTGGCACGGGGTGCCGATGTTCTGCCCGTCGGCGAAGCGCCGCAGCGCCGTCGCGGCGCAGCCGGTGATGTCGCTGTCGAGCACGTCGTGCCCCGTGCCCGTGACGGTCAGCAGCTGCGCATGAGGCAGCAGCGGCAGGAGCTCGCGCGAGTTCTCCAGCGGCGTGCGCGTGTCCAGCCGGCCGCTGAGCAGCAGCGTCGGCACGTCGGGCAGCGGTGCGGTCGACGGCGGCGCCGGCGTGTCGCCCACCGGCCAGCGGAGGCAGTCGTGGGCGACCGAGGTGTCGATCACCGCGTGCCGGCTGAACGGCGCGAACGCGGCATCGGGGACCGCGTCGACGCCGTGGAGCCACGCCGTCCAGCGATCCGGGTAGGGCGTCTGCAGCGTGTAGGGAAGCTTCACGTCGGCGCAGGTCGTGGCCACGTTGAGCGTCGAGCTGAACTCGTCGACGGGCGTGAACGGGCCCTGCGCGTAGCGGCGCAGCCGCAGCAGCGGCGCGGCGTCCCCGTGCGTCGCCGCGGCGATCGCGCCGGGCAGCGCGGCCTGCAGGAACGGGTTCAGGTCGCCCGACATGATCATCAACAGCAGCTCGGACTCGTCGCGGATCGTCGTCGCGTGCAGACGGCCGCTCACCCCCGGGACGCGCCCGCGCAGCGGCGCAGCCGCGAGCTTGCGGGTCAGCCGGCCCAGGTCGCCGAGCGGGTCGTCGGTGACGTTGCGGCAGCGCCGGCCGGCGCACTGCTCGCCCAGCACGCGCGGCAGCCGCTCGAAGGTGTCCAGGAAGTAGCCGTCGATCCCGTCGGGGCCGATGACCGAGTCGAGGATCAGCCCGTCGGTCTGGGCCGGGAACTGGCGGGCGTACTGCGCGGCGACGAACGTCCCGTAGCTGACGCCCATCAGCTCGAGCTTCGGCGCGCCGATCGCGGCGCGCACCGCGTCGATGTCGCCGACGGTGTCGGTCGTCGAGTAGAACTGCCGCTGCGGCCCGAGCTGCTTGGCGCACGCCTCGACGATCCTCGTGTTGACGACGTCCAGCGTGCCGAGCTTCTGCAGTGGGTCACAGCGCAGGGCGCCCGAGGCGCCGGTGCCACGCTGGTCGAAGAGGACGAGGCGGCGGTGCTTCAGGGCCGGGGCCAGCGAGGCGCGAAACGAGTCCGCGAACCCCACCGACGGCTGCCCGGGACCACCCGACAGGGCCAGCAGATAGCCCGTCGCGCCCTTGCGGGGCTTCTCGATCGCGACGGCCAGCTTCACGGTCCCGGGGACGGCTCCGGACCGGTCCAGCGGCACCGTCACCGACCCGCACCGGAAAGCGGTCGACTTGGCGCAGGCGTGCGTGACGAACGCCGAGGCCGACGGCGCGCCCGCGAGCAGGGCGGCGGCGGAGGCGATGAGTGCAGGGAGAATGCGACGCGACATCGGGCGCGCACCGTATCCGGTGTGGCGGGCGCCTTTCGACCCCCAGCTCCAAGAACTGACGCGAACGGCCGGGTACGTGGACGAACGGCCGAGTCAAGGTCCGCCCTCGGGAGGCCGATGCAGTCCCTGATGAGCAACGACTTCGCGGTGCGCTGCAAGGCCTGTGAGTACCGGTGGAACTCTGCGGCGATGGCCGACGGGCTGCGCATCCTCGGCGTCTGCCCGAAGTGCAAGGGCGAGCTCGAGTTCGGCGCCGGCGCCGGCCCGGCCGCGCCCCCGCCCGAGTCGAGCGTCAGCGCCGAGGCACCGCACCTGGTGCTCGGCATCCCGCGCATCTAGCGCGCTCGGCATCCCGCGCCCTACTGGACCGCGGGTACGAGCCCCTGGGCGAGTACCCGCAAGGGAACCTGGCCCTCTGGGCCAGTGTTCCCCTAGCGCGGCGCGTACCGCGGGCACCGCAGAACGGGCATCCGCGGGTACTTCGGCCAGTCGGGGTCCCGGAGCCCGATCTGGCACATCGAGAACGTCGACCCGCGCGTCGTGGCGATGAGCTTCTGGTGCGCGCAGGCGTCGCAGAGGCCGAAGCGTGGAGCGTCCATCGGTCCCCCAGCATCGCAGGCCCGTACTCGCTCCGAGCCCCGGCGCGATTCGTTTCCTGTGCAACTACACTGAACCGGCCCTTGTCCACGTTCCGGCGACTTCTCGGCTTTCTGACGCCCTACCGCCCCGCGGTCGCGCTGTCGGCCGCGCTGGCCGGGCTGGCGATGATCATGACCGTGGTCATCCCGTGGCTCACCGGCCGGGCGATCGACCAGATCCGCGCGCACGACAGCTCCGGGCTGACCCAGATCGGCCTGTTCATCGCCGCGGCGGGCATCGCCCGCCTGGTGCTGACGGTGTCGAGGCGACTCGTCGCCGGCCGCGTATCGCTGGGCGTCGAGCAGGACCTGCGCCAGGGCCTGTACGGGCACCTGCTCTCGCTGGAGCTCGGGTTCTTCGACCGCCAGCAGACCGGGCAGCTGATGTCGCGCGCGACCGTCGACCTGGCCGCCGTGCG
>JAWVGD010000443.1:0-4978 GCA_033855515.1 Baekduia sp. | reverse complement strand
CGAGGGGGACCAGGTAGCTGCGGTAGTAGTCGTCGTAGATCCAGCGCCGCCACATCTCGGCGTAGCTGTCGCGGTCCTTGCGGCGGTCCTTCGTGCCGTACTCGATGAAGGTCCCGATGGCCGCGTCCACGACACAGTGGTTGTTCCACCAGGCGTACCGCAGGTCGCGCTGCAGCAGCGCCCGGTTGCGCTCGTCGGCGAGCGCCATGAGGATGATCGAGTAGCCGTTGGAGATGTGGCGCGACTCGTCGGACTGCACCGAGTGGAACACCGTCGGCAGCAGGAAGTCGCCGTTGGCGGCCGCCTCGCCGGGCATCGCCACGAACAGCACGTTCGTGAACGCCGTCTCGGCCACGATCGTCAGGTACACGTTGGCCGCGGTGATCGCGTCACCGGTGATGAAGCCCTCACCGAACTGGCGGCCGATCGTGCCGGCGTAGCAGTTCGAGAACGCCTTCTCGGAGATGTCGAACCCGGCCGGGTCGATGTAGTGGTTCATGTAGAGCCGCTTGAGGTTCATCTGGATGGTCGAGTGACGGACCTCGTCGATCATCTGGATGGCCAACCCGTTGTGGACCTCGGGGTTCGGCACGGCGTTGATCGCCAGCGGCATCGCCCGGGCCGCGGAGATCTCCGGGAACGGGATGATGGACAGGAACAGCTTCTGCCACTCCATCCACCGCTCCTGGACCTGGCGGAACATGTTGCCGCGGATCGCGCCGTCCATGGCCCCGAAGACCCGGTTGTCCTTCTCCTCCTCCATGGGGAAGTACGAGCGCAGGACCTGCTTGAGCGGGTCCTTCTTGGGGGCCTTCTCGAACGTGTAGTCGGTCGGGTACTTGTCGACCGGCTCCACGAACGTCGGATCCCAAGACAGCTCCTGGATCTTGTTATGAGCCTTGGTGATGCTCGCTCTGCTCATGCTGAGCCTTCCTCTCCTGTGGAGATAACTGTGTTGATGTCGGTGGGGGCGGGACTGTAAGTCGGGAGATTGCGCCGCTCAAGAACGACCGGGTCTTCCGGGATCGCTGGAACGGCGGGTCCCGAGAGGACCTGGCCGGCGCGGCCGGCCACGTCGCGCAGCGCCAGCGACAGCGCGTCGCGCTCGAGCTCGAAGCTGCGCGCGGACATCGAGATGCCCAGCGCGGCGACCGCCTGGCCGCGGGCGTTGCGCACCGGCAGCGCCAGGCAGCAGAAGTCCTCGCCGAACTCCTCGCGCTCGAAGGCGACGGCGCCCGCGCGGATCTCGGCGAGCTGGGCGCGCAGGCACTCAGGGGACGTGATGGTCGCCGGCGTGAAGGCGCGCAGCCCGTGCTCCACGTACCGCTGCAGCGCGTCCTCGGTGAGCAGCGAGAGCGCCACCTTGCCGAGCGCCAGCGCATGGGCGTTCGCGCCGATCCGGGCGCCCAGGCCCGGGATCCGCGGCATGCCCTGGCGGCCGCGGGCCAGCGGGATGACGACCTGGCCCGAGCGCGCCGCGGCGAGGTACGCGCGCTTGTGCGTGCGCGCGAAGAGCTCGTCGAGGATGCCGCTCAGGCCTGACGGCACGTCCGCCCGCCCCTCGGCGGGCACCAGGCCGGCCGCGTCCGCCGTCAGGTGGTAGCTCCCACCCTCCCCGTGGACGGTGAAGCCCTCCTGGCAGAGCGTGTCGAGCAGGTTGTAGGCCGTCGACGTGCTTTTGCCCAGCGCCGCTGCGACCTCGTCGGCACGAAGCCCGCCTTCGGCCTGCGCGAGCAGGGCAAGCAGGCGCAGGACGGTACGGGCGGTGCTCACACCCCGGCTGCGCGACCCTGGGACGCGGTCGGCAGGACGATTCTCGATGGTGATGCCTGCTCCTCTCGGACTGACCCGCCGGCGGTGTTCCGGCAATGAGCAGTGCATCACCGCGGCGTTACATGGCCGCTACAGCTCCAGAGAGCGGCGCAGCGCCGCGGTGTGCGCCGCGGCCAGGCTGCGGCGCGCGTCGGTGTACTCCAGCGCCGCGAGCAGCCTGCCCCACGCGAGGAGGTCGTTCTCGCCCGACGGCGAGCGGACCCATGCCCACAGGGCCTCGGCGTCGTCTGAGGTGATGACGGCCTGGCGCAGCCAGCTGTCGAGCTCCTCGCGCGCGCGCTCGATGCCGGGCGCCGAGGAGTCGGGCAGCATCGCGCCCGGGTACTGCGTGGCGGCGTCGCGCACCGCGCCGCGGGCGAGCAGCGCGCGCACGTGCTTGACGTCGCTGTCGACCTCACAGGTCAGGCGGTAGCCCTCTGGCTCGATCTCGCCGTGCAGCAGCTTGCGCAGCCGCGACATCTCGACGCGGATGCTGGCCGGGTGGCCGTCGTCGCCGTACAGCTCCGCGCACAGGACGTCGGCGCTGACGGGCCCGCGGTGCAGCGTCAACAGCGCGAGCAGCTCGACGTGGCGGCGACGCAGTGGCAGCGGCGTGCCGTCCAGACGGACGCGCCCGAGGTCGTCGCCGAGCAGCCGCAGCTCCAGCCGCGCGCCCGTGGCCGTGGGCGTCCGGGGGCGCTGCGGGCGGACGACGTAGACGTCGGCGTCCTCGACGGGCTCGGCGATCGCCTGGCGCCCGGAGGGGAGCAGGAGGGTCCCGCCTCCCGCGGGGATCGCCGCGAGGTCCTGCAGCGACCAGTGCTGCTTGGGGTCCAGGAGGATCCGGCCGCTGCCGGTGACCAGCGCGGCGCCGGCCGCCTCTGGGCCGAGCAGCCGGCCATACCGGGCGCGCAGACGGTCATGATGGTCGCGCAATGCGCGCTCCAGGAGCTCCTGGACGGCCCGCGCGGTGGCGACGACGACCGAGAGGCTGTGGGGGTGCACGCTGCTGATGTCACCGGTGAGGTCGATGACGCCGAGCAGCCGGCGGGTGTCGGGATCGGTGACGGGGGCGGCCGCGCACGTCCAGCGCTGGACGGGCTCGGTGAAGTGCTCGGCGGCGAAGACCTGCACGGCGTGCTCGGCGGCCAGCGCGGTGCCGACGGCGTTGGTGCCGGCGCCCGCCTCGCTCCACAGCGCGCCCTCGACGAAGTTCATCTCGTCGGCGGCGCGGGTGCGCAGGTGGGTGTCGCCGACGACGGTGAGCAGCATCCCCTGGGCGTCGCTGATGACCATCAGGTGGTCGGCCTCGACCGAGGCCATCGACATGCACTCCTCGATCAGCGGGCCCGCCGCCTTCAGGGGATGGACGCTCCAGAGCTCCCGCGCGCCCTCCAGCTCCACGAGCGAGGGTGCGGGCTGACGGCCGCTGGGGTCGACGCCGGCGTCGACCGAGCGCTGCCACGAGTCGGCGATCGGCACCCGGACGTCGGGCGTGCCCGCGCCCTCGGAACGGTCGAGCGAACGCCCCTCGACGAAGTCCTCCCACGCGTCGCGAAGCTCCCGAGCACGCGTGGCCGGGATGGTGGCTGCGTCGACGGCGACCCACGGGCTGTGCAACATGGCGCGTTGCCCTTCCAGACGGTGATGCAGGGCGACCACCAGCCGGTGGGCCCGTCACCGGTCCCGCCATCCCCGTTCCAGCATTGCGGGAAGACGACGGGCTTCTTGGCAAGTGGTGACAAACCACACTAGCGTCAGCAGACGCCAAGGTCGAGGGCGAATCGCCCATCGAGGTGATGGTCGCCGCTCGTGCGACGGCCCCTCCGCCGCCGACCGATCCGCCACCCGCGTTGAGGAGTCCGGTCCATGTCGTCCGTCGCGCCGTCGCTGCCGTCCGCGTCCACCACTGCCCCTGCTCCGGAGCCGGCGGCCGTCGCCGCCGCCGCGGGCGATCCGGCGGTCCTCGGGCTGCCGATCTTCGTCGCGGGCTCCGTCGCCCTCGGGCTCGCGCTCGTCGGCTACGTCCCCGCCGCGGCGGCCGGCAGCGCGATCCCGATCATCCTCGCCGCCACCGGCCTCGGGCTCGTCGTCTCGGCCGTATGGGCCGCCGCGCTCGGGCAGACGCTCGTCGCCTGCATCTTCGGGCTCTTCGCCGGCTTCTGGTGGAGCTACGCCGCGCTCGTGCTCGGGCTCAACCACAACTGGTTCGCGATCCCTGCCGCCGACGTGACCCACAGCGTGGCGTTGTTCCAGATCACCTGGGCGGTCGTGATGGCGGCGCTGACGGTGGCGACGCTCCGGCTGCCGGTGGCGTTCACCGCCGTCGTCGCGCTCGTCGTGCTGGCGCTCGTCCTGCTCATCTTCGGGACGCTCAACACCGATACGACGCTCACGAAGGCCGCCGGATACGTGACGTTCGCGTTTGCGGCGCTGGGCATCTACCTGTTCCTGAGCGCGGCGTCGGTCGCCACCGGCGGCAAGGGCTACCCCCTTGGAGCGCCGCTGCTGCGCTGAGCGACGACCGGCGGGGTTCCAGCTTCCGCATCTCCGGGTATGCGTAGCCGCGCCAAGGGGTGGTCGCGGGTGTCCAAGGGAGCGGAATCACACATGCATGTCCGGAGTCTCGGGGCGGCGGCGCTCGCCGCAGCCTTGTCGCTGATCGTCACGGGAGCTGCCGCCGCGCAGGGCAGCGGCGGTGGCCGCGGCGGCGGCGAAGGGGCCGGCCACCAAGGCGCCAAGGTCGGCCACATCGTGGTCATCTACGCGGAGAACCACTCCTTCGACAACCTTTACGGCGGCTGGGAGGGGGTCAACGGGCTGGCCGCCGCCGACCCCGCCCACACCACGCAGGTCGGCCAGAACGGCACGCCGTACAGCTGCCTGCTGCAGAACGACGTCAACCTGACCGCGCCCGATCCGCTGCCGACGACCTGCACCGACAGCACGACCGGCACGGCGTTCGACAGCCACTTCGCCAACGCCCCGTTCAAGATCGACGACGTCATCGCGCCGACCGACACCACCTGCCCGGCCCCGGGCGTCTTCGCCGCCAACGGCGTCAAGAAGGGCGCCGGCCAGCCCGGCGGCTGCACGCGCGACCTGGTGCACCGCTTCTACAACGAGCAGTACCAGCTCGACGGCGGCCGGCAGGACCGCTACACGA
>JAWVGD010000442.1:0-4069 GCA_033855515.1 Baekduia sp. | reverse complement strand
ACCGACGGGGTGCCCTGGGCCGACGGCGTGCCGTCACCCGGCACGATCGGAGCGCTGGGCGACGTCGACGTCTGCGTCGCGCCCGGGTCGGTGCTCGTCGGCGCACCCGCATCGGGCGCGGCGGCGGCGGCCGGGTCCGGGGCCGCGCCGGTGCTCGTACCGGTGTCGGCCGGGGGCGCGGGCTGCGCGGCGGTGCTCGTGTCGGTGCTGCTGGTGCTCGTGTCCGTGGGCGCGAGGACGGGGTCCTGGGCGACCGTCGGCGTGCCGGACGTCGGCGTGGAGACGCCCGGCAGGGCGTCGCCGCCCGCGGGCGTGGTCGCCGGCTGGTCGACCTGGACGGTGACCGTCTCGCCGCCGAGCAGCGTGACGGTCATCGTCCGCAGTTGGGCCGAGGCCGGGAAGACGGCAGCACTGAAACCCGCCGTGAATACACCGGCGGACATGAGTCCGATCAGCAGCTTGCGCCGTCTCATGAAAAGGGAAGCTCTCCTACCGTGACCCGGTCAGAACCGATCGCGCCGCGGGAGCGGCGTGACCCTACCAAGGGGGATCGATCGGGGGTGCGGGACGCTACTTGCATGTTTCTGGTTGTGCAAACGGCAACCGTGGGGCTTTCCACGGGAAACGCCGGGAACCTGCGTGATGGCCACTGGCCTCAAGGATCGGCCGGATGGGGCGGGGACTTGAAGTCCGAACGTGCAGGATCGGCGAGGAGTTGCGATTCGCGGTCAGTCTGACGACCCTCTCAGGCTCACGTGGAGCTTGAGTGTTGGGCGCCGGAGGGACGGTGGGTACCGTTCCGGCGTCACCCGCGGCGCATCCGAGCGAAAGAGACCATTGGCGATGAGCGACGTACCCGAGAACGACGGCCTGCGCGAGCGGCTGCAGAAGCAGGGCGAGGACGCGCTGGGCCGGGTAGCCCAGGAGTTGCTCGAGAGCCCGCTGGTGCACAGCGCCATCGGCCGGGCGTTCGACGCGCGGGAGAAGGCCGTCCAGGCTCAGGAGGCAGCGATGGGCGCCCTGAACCTGCCCTCGGCCGCGGATCTGGAGCGGCTGACGCGGCGGGTGCGATCGCTGAGCCAGCGCCTGGAGGGCATCGAGGACGGCGTCGACCGTCTCGACGAGCGCCTCGGCAGCCTGGACAGCCGGTTGGCCGCACTCCCCGGCAGCGGCATCGAGGCGCGTCTGGGCTCCATCGAGGAGGCGCTGGAGAAGCTCGGCAACGAGGTCGAAGCGCTGCGCAAGAAGCTGCCCGCCACGCCGCCGAAGGCCGCGGCGGCCCGCAAGCCCGCGGTCAAGAAGCCGGCGGCGAGCTGACCAGGACCCCCGAACGACACCGGCCCGGTGGGGACCGGGCCGGCGCGCAGGGAGGGAGGGTCATGTCCGGCGCCCGCCGACCGGGGGTGGGGATGGTCGGCCGGCGGGCACCGCGGCTGCAGCCAGGTCGTACGTCGGGGAAGGGGCGACCGGAAAGCTCGGGAGGAGGAGAAGCTCCGGGCGCCCTGGCTGCAGTTCGTGAGACGGATCTTCGCGAAGGTTTGAGCGCCACACCATTCGGGCTGCCGGTGTCGTGCGGTGCGGCTAGCCGCCCGCCGGGCCGCGGGTGCCCTCAGCCGGCGGCCAGCGCGGCCGCCGCCGCCCGGCCCGCGGCGGCGCCGGCGTGCTCGAGCGCCTCGTCGTCGCAGCGATCGCCCTGAGGCCCGGCCGCGATCGTCAGCAGGGCGGCGAAGCGCACCGCGCGCCGCGCCGCCACGGCCGCCAGCGCCGCGGTCTCGAGGTCGGTGGCCACCGCGCCCGCGGCCAGCCACGACGTCCGCCGCTCCGCCGCCGCCGGGGCGTCGTCGTCGTAGAGCACGTCGCTGGAGACGACGACGCCGGCCCGGGCCGCGGCCGGCGTCAGCGCGGCGGTGAGGTTCTCGTCCAGCGGGCTGCGCTGCGGGGCGCCCAGCGCGCGACTGGTCCCGTCGGCCGCCAGCACGTCGGTGACGGCCAGGAGCGCGCCCGCCTCCGGCCCGCCGTCGAGCGCGCGGGCGGTCCCGACGCGGACGGCCGACCGGACACCGAGCGCCGCGAGCTCCTCGAGCACGACCGCCGCGCTGGGTCCGCCCATGCCCGTGCTCTGGACGGTGAGCAGCGCGCCGTCGGCGGCCGTGCCGGTGTAGCCCCAGAGCCCGCGGTGGTGGTTGAACATCATGCGGTCGTCGCCCAGGACGACCTGCGCCAGGGCGAGCGCCCGGCCGGGGTCGCCGGGCAGCAGCACGCGCTGGGCGAGCGCGGCGACCGGGCGAAGATGGACGGGCTGGGACGGGTCCGGCACGCCGCGCACGGTATCCCGGCGCGCCCGGAGCGGAATAGACTGACGTGACCCATGGCCGAGAACGACGACCAGGCACGATCCCGCGCCGAGCAGCTCCGCGCCGCCGTCGAAGGAGCCTTCGGCGCGACCGCCAGCAGCGCAGCGCCCGTCCAGAAGCGCGCGGCCGAGCTCGCCGACGAGCTCGTCGGCGCCGCCTCCCGCGTCCGCGAGGTGCTCGAGGAGCTGCGCCCTCCCTCGCCGGAGGACCTGGCCGCGCTCCGCGCACAGATCGAGCGCCTCGAGGGCCGCGTCGCAGAGCTGGAGGCCAAGGCCGCCGAGAAGCCCGCGACCGCGCCCCGGCGCGCGTCGACCGCCAAGCGCCCCCCGGCCGCGAAGAAGCGCCCGCCCGCCGGCGGCTCGCGCTCCTGACCCCGGAGCCGGCTGGCGCGGTGGCGCTGCGCGTCCTGATCACCGGTGTCTCGAGCCCGCTGGGAAGCCGCCTCGCCACCAGGCTGGCGGGCGATCCGGCGATCGAGCACGTCGTCGGCCTCGACACGCGCCGCCCGCCCGGCGCGCTGGCCGACCGCATCGCGTTCGTGGAGGCCGACCTGCGCAAGGGGGGACTGGCCGGCACGCTGAAGGCCGCCGCGCCGCACGTGGTCGTCCACCACGACATCGTCCAGTTCCCCGAGCCGGGGCGCTCCGTGCGCACGCTGCACGACCTCAACGTCATCGGGACGCTCCAGCTGCTGGCCGCCTGCGGCGAGCTGCCGGGCCTGCGCGCCGTGGTCGTCCGCGGGTCCGCCTCGATCTACGGTTCCCAGCCCGACGCGCCCGCGTTCTTCACCGAGGACCTCGCGCGCACCGGCGCGCTGCAGACGCGCTTCCAACGGGACGTCGGCGAGCTGGAGCGGCTCGTGGAGGCGTTCGCCCGGCGCCATCCCGCCGTGACGTGCACGGTCCTGCGGCTGCAGCCGGTCATCGGCGCGGCGATCGACACGCCCATCATGCGCCTGTTCCGCGCGCCGATCGTCCCGACGTTCCTGGGCTTCGACCCGCGCCTGCAGTTCGTCCTGGACGACGACGCCGTCGGCGCGGTCGCCGCCGCGGTGCGCGGGCCGGTGCGCGGCCCGGTCAACGTCGCGGGGGAGGGAACCGTCTCGCTCGCACGCACGCTGCGGCGCCTCGGCAAGCGGACGCTGCCGATCGCGGCGCCCGCCTACGGCGCGACGGTCGGCGTGCTGGCGCGGCTGGGCGGCATCCCGGCGCTGAACGACGACGTCGTGCGCTACCTGCGCAACGGCCGCGGCGTCGACACCACCCGGATGCGCCGGGAGCTCGGCTTCACCCCCACGCACACGACCGCGCAGGCCATCGACGCCGTCGCCGCGGCGATCCGCGCCGAGCGGGCGGCGGCATGATCGGCCCGCTGCGCCTCGTGCGCGACCTCCGGCGCGCCGCCGACGCCGCCGGCCGCCGGCTGCGCGGCGACTACGAGGAGGACGAGTGGGGCTATGACCCCTCGTTCGCGGCCGCCGCCGACCCGTTGCTGCGGTTCCTCTACGAGCGCTGGTGGCGGGTGACCGCGACCGGCACCGAGCATGTGCCCGCTCACGGCCGGGCGCTGCTGGTGGCCAACCACGCAGGCGTCCTGCCGTGGGACGCGGCGATGATGGCCACCGCGCTGCGCCGCGCCGGGATCGCCCGCGACCCGCGCTTCCTCGTCCTGGACTGGGCGTTCGGCCTGCCGTGGGTGTCGGTCGCGATCCGGCG
>JAWVGD010000441.1:0-3696 GCA_033855515.1 Baekduia sp. | reverse complement strand
CGAAGGACGACATCCGCATCCACCACAACTTCTCCAGTGGCTCGCAGGGCTTCCTGGAGGTGACCGAGACCACCACCAGCAACGTCGAGCTGAGCTACAACGTCAGCGACGACTACCAGCAGTTCCTGGCGTTCGACACCACCACGGCGCCGAGCGGCTACAGCGTCGTGCACAACACCGTCCTGCGCCGCAGCCCGGCCAACTCCGTGGCGTTCTTCGCGGGCCTGTACTACCGCGAGGTCGTCGCGGCGCCGTCGGCGAGCTGGCTGAGCATCCGCGACAACGTGTTCTACGCGGACTCCGAAAAGGTCCTGCGCGGGAGCTACACATACGCGCCGTTCGACTTCCCGCACGACCACAACGTGCTCGGCGGGCAGCCGGATCCGCTCGGCTACCCGCTCGGGACCGGTGACGTGATCGCGGATCCGCGCTTCACGGTCGGCCCGCCGGCGACGGGCTTCGTGGCCGAACCGTCGGACGTCGCGCTGCGCCCCGACAGCGCCGCGATCGGCCGCGCCGTCACCAGCCCGGCGCGCGTGGACATCCTCGGGCACGCCGTCCCGCAGCACGGCGGCTCGGACGCCGGCGCCGTGGAGTTCACCGGCGACGCCCAGCCGCGCCCGGAGGACCCGGTCGTGCTCGGCGACCAGCAGCTCCCCGACCCGGGCTTCGAGGCACAGCCGGGCGGCGCGTTCGTCGCTCCGTGGCAGGCCTCAGGGCCGGTCACCGCGGTCACGGGCGCCGGCGACGCGCACGGCGGCGGCGTCTTCGCCCGCCTGGCCGGCGGCACCTCCTCGAGGAGCTTCACGATGTTGCGGCAGCTGGCCACCGTCACGCCGGGCCAGAAGTACCGGCTGAGCATGTGGGTGCGCACGAGCGACGCGATCTGCGCCGCCCGCTGCATGTACTACGGCGTCAAGACGCCCTCGGGCTCGGTGGTGCGCGAGTTCATCGGCTCGGTCTCGCCCGATTGGACCCAGCTGGTCGTGGACTTCACGCCGACGACCACGCAGGTCTCCCTGCAGCTCGGTTTCTACGGCGTGCCGACCGATCGCGTCGAGACCGACGACTGGAGCCTCGCGACGCGCTCATAGGCACGTCGCGACACCCGGAGCGCCTGCGCGAGCGGCAGGCGCTCCGGCGTCGGTCAGGACCTCGCTGCGGGGCGCTGCGCAGGGCCGAGCACGGGGCGTCGTGCTGGAGCCGGGGAACGGTACCCCGGCGGTCCGACGACGTTTTGGTCGGTTCGGGGCCGGGCACACGACGGTCAGAAATCCGATCGTTCGACGAGGAGATCCCGGTGGCTGACGAGCTTGAGCGCGTGTCCATGGACGAGATCGAAGATGAGGGCGCCGTCTCGCTTCCCAACAAGGAAGTGCTGTCCCTGTTGGACATCAACGCCAATGTGGACCTGGGCCTCGACCTCGCAGCGCCGGTCGACCTGGCCGTGGCCGCCAACCTCAACGTCGCGGCGCCCATCGAGGCCGCGGCGTCGGCCAACGTGCTGAGCGACGGCGCGCAGTCGATCTCGCTCGCCCATCAGAGCGGCTCGATCGACCAGGGCATCAGCGGCAGCGCGGACGCCACGGCGCCGCAGCACGCGGTCGTCGACCAGAACAGCAATCCCGTCGAGGCCGGCGGCGCCACGGCGCACCCGGTGGCCGGCGGCGCCGACGCGGGCGCCGGTGCGCCCGCGGCGGGCGACACGGCCGGTGCGGCCGGTACCGGCGCCGTGGGCGGCGCGGTCGACGGTGCGGCCGGCGGGGCAGTCGACGGTGCGACCGCCGGTGCGGTCGGCGGCGCCACCGGCGCGGTGGACGGCGTGACCGGTGCGGCGGGCGGTGCGGTGGACGGCGCGACCGGTGCGGCGGGCGGTGCGACCGGCGCCGTCGGCGATGCGACGGGCGGCGTCAACTCGCTGCTCAACGGCGGCAGCCTCCTCGACGCCAACGTCGACATCCACGCCAACGCGAACCTCGCCGCGCCGATCGACGGCGCCGTGGCGGCCAACGGCAACGTGGCCGCTCCGATCGACGCCGCGGTGGCGGCGAACATCGGCTCCGATCACGCGGTCGCCGAGGCGCTGGCGCCGCAGGAGGTCAACATCAACCAGCACCTGGACGACGTGTCGGCCAACGCCACGGCCGAGCAGGACGCCAGCGTCCACCAGCAGTAGCCCAGTCGCGCACGGGCCGGAAGGCGACATCGCATGAGTGCGACCGCAGACCGGCCCGCCGCGGCGACCGGAGCAGCCGAGCAGCCCGTGCTCTCACGGGCCGATGGCCTGGAGCTGCTCGGCGAGGTCAGCGGCTCCGGGTACAAGGACGGCGCCGCCCTCGTCCGCCGCGCCGACGGGCAGATGGTCCAGCTCGGCCCGTTGATGTACGCGTTGCTCGAGGAGATCGACGGCCGCCGCGACCATGCCGAGCTGGCCGCCGCGATGTCCGAGCGGCTGAGGCGCGGCGTCGAGGCGGAGCACGTCGTCCGTCTGGGCGAGAAGCTCGGCGAGCAGGGGCTGTTGACCGGCTCGGAGGACAAGGCGCCGCCGCGCACGAACCCGCTCCTGGCGCTGCGGTGGAAGGTGCTGGTCACCGACTCCAAGGTGACCAACCGGATCACGGCGCCCTTCGAGAACCTGTTCCGGCCGTGGATCCTGCTGCCGATGCTGGCGGGCTTCGCCGTCGTCTTCTGGTTCGTCCTCATCCACAAGGGCGTCGCGTCGGCGACCGCGCAGGCCTTCGCCAACCCCGAGCTGCTGCTGCTCGTCCTCGTCCTCGGCATCGCGTCGGCGGGCTTCCACGAGATCGGCCACGCCTCGGCCTGCCGCTACGGCGGCGGGCGCCCGGGCGGGATGGGGGCGGGGATCTACGTCGTGTGGCCGGCGTTCTACACCGACGTGACCGACGCCTACCGCCTGCCGAAACGCGCCCGGCTGCGCACCGACCTCGGCGGCCTGTACTTCAACGCGGTGGTCGCGGTCCTCACGCTCGGCGTGTGGCTCGCGCTGCGCGTCGACGCCCTGCTGCTGCTCATCGCGTTGCAGCTGCTGGAGATGGTCAAGCAGCTGTCGCCGGTCATACGCGCCGACGGCTACCACATCCTCTCGGACGCGACCGGCGTGCCGGACCTCTACGCGCACATCGGCCCGACCATGCGCCGACTGCTGCCCGGGCGGCGCGGCGAGCCGTCCGCGCTGACCGGCCGGGCCCGCGTCCTGGTCACGGTGTGGGTGCTGGTGATCGTCCCGGTCCTGATCAGCATGTCGCTCACCGCGATCCTGCTGCTGCCCAGGCTCGCCGCCTCGACCTGGTCGAGCGGCTCGCACATCGTGTCCGAGATCCCCGACCAGGGGCCGCTGCCGCTGCTGGCCTCGATCGTGCGGCTCCTCGCGCTCGGCCTGCCGGTGATCGGGACGCTCCTGATGGTGCAGCGGCTCGTGCGCTCCTACGTCGGAAAGGCGCGCGCGTGGAGCGCCGGCCGGCCCGGGCGGCGGGCCGCCGTCCTGGCCGCGACCGCCGCGCTCCTCGGGCTGATGGCGTGGGCCTGGTGGCCCTCGGGCCAGTACCAGCCCGTGCGGGCGACCGACCAGGGGACGCTCGTCAGCGCGGGCCGGCTGATCGCGGCGCCCGCGAGCGTGGCGCGCCCGAGCGAGCTCGGCGTCGCGCCCGTGTCGATCGCGCCCGGCCGCCACATGGC
>JAWVGD010000440.1:0-7790 GCA_033855515.1 Baekduia sp. | reverse complement strand
GCGTGCACGCGCGCCGGTGGCCCGCCGACGAGGCCGCGCGCCTGGTCGTGCTCGTGCACGGCTACGGCGAGCACATCGGCCGCTACGAGCAGATGGCGCAGGCGTTGGCGGCGCGCGGCTCGGCGGTGGTCGGGCCCGACCACGTCGGGCACGGGCGCTCGTCGGGCGAACGGGCGCTCGTGGAGGACTTCGAGCCGGTTGTCGACGACCTGCGCGCCGTGGTGCAGGCCACGCGCGACGACCTGCCGATCGTCATGGTGGGCCACTCCATGGGCGGCCTCATCGCCACGCGCTACGCCCAGCGCCATCGCGAGGACCTCGCCGGCCTCGTGCTCAGCGCCCCGGCAGTCGGGCTCGGTCCGGTGGTCGAGGGCTGGCTCGACGCGCCGGAGCTGTCGCCGGACCCGCTCGACGTGGCCGCGTTGTCGCGCGACCCGGCCGCACGCGAGGCCTACGCCGCCGACCCGCTCGTGTGGCACGGCGGCTGGAAACGGCCGACGCTGGAGGCCTTCGTGGCCGCCGACAGGGCAATTGCCCAGGGCCCCGGCTTCGGCGACCTGCCCCTGCTCTACGTTCACGGCGGGGACGACCAGCTCGTGCCCGTCGAGCTCGCTCGCCCCGTGATCGAGCGCGTGGCCGGCCCCGACAGCGAGCTGCACGTCGTGGAGGGCGCTCGCCACGAGGTCTTCTTCGAGCTCGGCAAGGAGCAGACCATCGATTCGGTGGCGAGCTTCGCCGAGCGCGTCACCGCGCGCTGAGCCGTCGGCGAGCTGGGGCGGGAGAACGCGGAGGCGCGGTTCACGTCCTGGCGAGGTAAGGCGTACCCTTGCCATTCGAACGCACGCGCCGACTGTCGCTGCAGATGCGCCGGATTCCCCCTTCGCGCGATCGCGAGCGGATGATAAGCATCGATGAACGGTGAAGATCTGCGTGTGTTGGCCGAGGAGCAGGCGGCGTTGCGGCGGGTCGCGACGCTGGTCGCGCGCGGAGCGCCGCCGGAAACGGTGTTCGCGGCGGCGGTCGAGGAGGTTGGGCGGGTGCTTCCGGTCGATCTCGTGAGCATGGGGCGCTACGAGCCCGACCGCGCGATGACCTTCCTCACCAGCTGGGGCATGCCAGGCCACTTCGTTCCCATCGGCAAGCGGCTGATGCTCGGGGGGAACAACCTCAACACGATTGTGTTCGAGACGGGCCGTTCCGCCCGAATCGACAACTATGCGGATGCCTCCGGGCCGGTCGGTCTCGCCGTCCGCGAGGGGGGCGTCCGTTCGGCGGTCGGGACGCCGATCATCGTCGAAGGCCGTCTGTGGGGCATGATGGCGGCCGGCTCGTCGAGAACGGAGCCGTTGGCGGCGGACACCGAGGCGCGTCTCGCTTCGTTCACGGAGCTGTTGGCGACGGCGATCGCGAATGCCGAGAGCCGCGCCGGTCTGACCCGGCTGGCCGAGGAGCAGGCGGCGTTGCGGCGCGTCGCGACGCTGGTGGCGCGTGGAGCCCGACCGGAGGAGCTGTTCGCCGCGGTGGTCGACGAGGTCGAGCGCGGGTTTCCCGCCGACCACGTGGGCCTGACCCGCTACGACGACGACGACACGGTGACGGTCGTCGCGATCTCGCACCGTTCGGCTGACAGCTTCCCTGTCGGCAGTCGGTGGCCGCTCGGGGGGAAGGACGTCAGCACGGTCGTGTTCGAGACCGGCCGTCCGGCGCGGATCGACAGCTATGGCGATGCCCCGGGGCGGCTCGGCGTCGCCATTCGTGAGCGGGGCCTCATGTCGGCGGTCGGGGCGCCGATCGTCCTCGAGGGCCGTGTTTGGGGTGTGGTGACCCTCGCCTCCACCGAGCAGCCGCTGCCGGCCGACACCGAGGCGCGTCTCGCGTCGTTCACGGAGCTGGTGGCGACGGCGATCGCGAATGCCGAGGCGCGGACGGAGGTGGCGGCGTCGCGGGCGCGGATCGTGGCGGCGACCGATGAGGAGCGCCGGCGGCTGGTTCGGGATCTGCACGACGGGGCCCAGCAGCGGATCGTCCACACGGTCGTCACGCTCAAGTTGGCATCCCGCGCGCTCCGGCACGATGACGACCGTGCCCCCGAGCTCGTGGCCGAGGCGCTCGACCAGGCAGAGCGCGCGAACGTCGAGCTGCGCGAGCTCGCCCACGGCATCCTCCCGGCCGTCCTCACCCGGGGCGGCCTGCGCGCGGGAGTGGACGCGCTGGCGTCGCGGATGCCGATGCCGATCGAGATCGACGTCCCCGTGGGCCGGCTCCCCGCCGCGGTCGAGGCGACCGCCTACTTCGTCGTGGCCGAGGCCCTGACCAACGTCGCCAAGCACGCTCGCGCAGGACACGCCGGGGTGACGGCGCGGATCGAGGACGGCACCGTTCAAGTCCGGGTACGCGACGACGGCGTCGGAGGCGCCCGGCCCGACGGCGGCCTCATCGGGCTCGCGGATCGGCTCACCGCCGTCGGCGGCGAGCTCCGGGTCGACAGCCCCGCGGACGGCGGCACCCTCGTTACGGCCGCCATCCCCCTCCCCGCGGGCTAGGAGCGGTCGTCGGTAACGGGCCGCGGGTTTCGCCCTCTGGGCGAACACCCGCAAGGGAACCTGGCCCTCTGGGCCAGTGTTCCCCTAGCGCTCGGCTGCCGGGCAGGCGATCCGGTAGTCGCAGATCGAGCACGCCGCGTAGGACGGCGTCGGCTCGAAGCCCTGGCCGAGGATGCCGTCGGCGACCTCGCGGACGGTCTCGGCGATCCACTCGGCGTCGTTGGCGTCGTCGGGCAGCGGGACCTTGTGGTCGTCCAACACGTACAAGTAGGACTGGCGCGACGCCTCCAGGCCCCACGCGGCGCCCGACGCCACCGCGTACAGCGCGAGCTGCACGTCGTCGCGCAGCTGCGCGGGCGTCTTGGGCCGGCCGGTCTTGTAGTCGATGAGCTCGTAGCGGCCGTCGGGCAGCTTGTCGACGCGGTCGACGCGCCCCCGCAACGTGTGCGGGCCGATCTTGAAGTTGAAGGACTTCTCGAACCACATCGGCTGGCCGGCCTCGTCCTGGAAGCGCTCGTGGTAGCGGCGCAGCGCGGTCTCGGCCTTGCCGTGCAGCTGGCGCTCCTCGTCGGTCGGGCCGAAGCCGCTGCGCCGCCAGCCGGCCTCGAGCAGGCCGAGCAGCTCGTCGACCGAGCGCGGGCGGCTCGGATCGTCGCCCTGGTGGTAGCGCTCCAGCACCTGATGCACGACGATCCCGAAGCGCTGGTTGATCGTCGGCTCCTGCGGGACGCGGAAGACGCGCGCGAACTTGTACTTCAACGGGCAGGTCCGGTACGTCTCGATGTCGGAGGCCGACAGCGCGAGCCCCTCGCCGCGCCGCGGCAGGAACGGCGCCAGCGACGGCTCGTGCTTGGCGGCCGTCGCGGCGGCGCGCACGCCTGCGTCGCGCTCGGCGCCCAGCAGCACGTCGTCCAGCGAGGACGTCATCAGGATCTCGCGCTGCTGGGAGGTCGCCGCGTGCAGGATCGCCGCGTTGATGCCCGGCAGCGCGTCGGCGACGTCCTGGCCCTCGGGCCGTGCGTGCAGCGCCGCGAGCTTCAAGAGCTCCAGGTAGCGCGTCACGCCGTGGGCGACGTCGAGGTCGGTGTCGAGGCGCAGCTCGCCCAGGCGCGCGCCGATCTGCTGCACGTCGCCGAGCAGCTCGTCCCGGAGCTGGCCGATCGCCGCGTGCAGCGCCTCGTCGGGACCGAACAGCTGCTCCTCGAGGTCCTCCCACTCCTCGCCGAGCGCCGCCCGCGCCTCTTCGGCGAACGGTGAGGGATGCTGCGGGGCGCCGCGCTCGGAGTGCGCGGCGTAGGCCAGGACGAGCCCTTCCCGGGCGCGTGTCATCGCGACGTGCAGCACGCGACGCATCTCGGCCAGGTGCTCCTCGCGCGACTCCGCGTCGCCCTCGGCCTCCGGCAGCAGGGCCCGGGGGATCGGCTCGACGAGCTGGCGCCGCGCGCCCGGCATCCGCGCCGACTGGAGGCCGCACACGAAGACGTGGTCGAACTCCAGGCCCTTGGCGCCGTTCATCGACAGCACCGCGACGGCGTCGTCGCGCGGCTGGCTCTCGTCCTCCTCCTCGGCGTCGTGCATCCCGCCGGCCTCGGCGACCGCGGCCAGCCAGCGGGCGAACTCGCGCGGGGTCGCCTGCGGCGCCCGGCGCACGTAGGACGCCGCGAGCTCGCCCACGTGGGCCAGCGAGACGAGCCGCTCGACGACGTCGGCCTGCGCGGCGAACACCTGCTGGCGGCGCAGCCCCAGCCGCTCGATGAGCCGGTGGACGAAGAGGTCGGGGCGCGTCGTGTCCAGCGTGGCCGCCGCCTGCCGGTGGAGCTTGAGGAAGGCCAGTACGCGCTCGCGCGCCTCGGGCGGCAGCTGCGGTGACTCGGTCGCGGCAACGAGGCCGCTGACCATGTCGAGCTTGCGTCGCTTGGCGATCTGGATGCAGCGCGCGAGATCGACCGAGTGCAGCTCGATGGGCGGCCGCGCGAGCGCGCGCACGACGGCGCTCGCGTCGCCGGGGTTGACCAGCAGGCGCAGCCACGCGAGCACGTCTCGGACCTCGGCCTGGCCGAAGAACGCGGCCGCGCCGGCAAGCCGGTAGGGCACCGCGCGCTCCTCGAGCGCGACGGCCAGCTCCTGGCCCTCGGAGCGCACGCTGCGGACCAGGACGGCGATGCGCCCCGGGCGCGTGCCCTCGCGCAGAAGCCGCTCGACGGCGGTCGCCACGCCCTGGGCCTGGGCGCGCTCGTTGGCACAGCGCCACAGCCGCACGTCGCCGGGCGCGCCGGAGCCCTCGAAGTCGGCGCCCACCCAGCCCTCGTCGAGCCGGTCGGCGATCGGCGTGACGACGGCCTCGGCCGCCGTCAGCACCCGGTCGGGGCACCGCATGCTGCGCTCGAGCCGGACGACGTCGACGCGGCGCCCGCCGATCGGGGTCTGGAGCAGCGCACGCAGCCGCGGCGCGATCGCGCGGGGCTCGCCGATGGCCTGGTCGTCGTCGGCGGTGGCGACGAGGTCCCCGTGGTCGGCGGCCAGCAGGGCGAGCACCCGCACCTGCGCCGGCGTCGCGTCCTCCAGGTCGTCGACCAGCACATGGCGCCAGCGGCGGGCCACCCGCGCCCGGACGTGGGGGCGCTGCTCCAGCAGCTCCTGCACGCGCAGGACGAGCTCGCCGAAGTCGAGCAGCCCCTGCTCGAGCAGCAGACGGTCGTGCGCGTCGAAGAGCCCGGCGAACTCGCGCTCGCGGTCGGTGCGCTCCTCGCCGTCGGGCAGGGCCGCCGCCCAGTCGGAGAACTGGCGGGCGCGGATGCCGGCCTCCTTCAGGCGGTCGATGCGCGCGATGACGCCGCCGAGCACCGCCGCGGGCCGGCCGCGCAGGTCGTGGCGGCGGAGCGTGAGCTCGTCGACGCGGTCCAGCAGCAGCGCCAGCCGGTCGGCGGGCGACGCGGTCACGGCGAACGGGTCGATCCCGGCCTCCAGCGCCTCGTCGCGCAGCAGGCGCGCGCACATGCCGTGGATGGGGAGCACCGGCAGCTCCTCGAACGGCCGGTCGCCGAGCGCGTCCTCGACGCGGGCGCGCAGCGCGTCGGCGGCGGCCGACGTCCGCGTCAGCATCAGGATCGCCTCGGGCGCCGTGCCCTCGGACACGAGCCGCGAGAAGCGCGCGACCAGCGTGTGCGTGCGGCCGCTGCCGGCCCCGCCGAGCACGAGCAGCGGGCCGCCGCGGTGGCGGGCGGCCCGCGCCTGGTCGGGCGTCAGGCCGTCCGTGTCGGGGAGCGGGGCGGCGGCTGCCGGTGGCGATGCGGGCAGGGGCTCATGCCCGCTGTTGCGGCGGTCCTCGGGTGTGATCGCACCGGGGGAAGCGGGCACGACCCTAGGATATGGCCCTGATGACGTCCCACCCGGCGCTCGCATACGACTGGCTCGGCGCATGCCGTCGTGCCGCGGAGGGACTGCGCTCCGTCCTTCGCGCTCACCCCACGAGCAACGAGCGGGTGATCGAGACCGGAGAGACCGGCGAGGGCGGCGATCGGACGCTCGTGATCGACGCCGAGGCCGAGGACCGCGTCTTCACCGAGCTGCAGCGGCTACACGACGACGGCGCGCGCTTCACCGCCGTCTCGGAGGAGCGCGGGACCGTCGACTTCGGTGACGACGGCGTGCTCGTCGTCATCGACCCGATCGACGGATCGCTGAACGCCAAGCGCGGACTGCCGCACCACGCGCTGTCGCTCGCGGTCGCGCTCGGCCCGCAGATGTCCGACGTCGTGTTCGGCTTCGTCTACGACCTCGGGCCGGGCGAGGAGTGGCGCGCGACGCTCGGTGGCGGCGCCTTTCTCAACGACGTCCGGATCGCGCATCCACCGCCCGAGCGCCGGACGCCGGACGGGCGCTTCGAGCTGCTGGCCGTCGAGTCCGCCGACCCCCGCTGGCTGGCGCTGGCCTCCGACGACCTCGTCGCTGCCACGCGCCGCATCCGGGCCATGGGCTCGATCGCGGTCTCCATGTGCCAGGTCGCCGCCACGCGCGTCGACGCGATGGCCTCCCTGGCCCGGACCCGCGCGGTGGACGCCGCCGCCGCCCAGCTCATCGTCCGCGAGTCCGGCGGCCACGTCGAGTTCGTCCGCTGCCCCGACGGCCCGCTCGGCGCGCCGCTGGACCTGGACCCGCACTACGCGGTCGTCGTTGCCCGTTCCCCCGAGTCGCTCCAGCAGCTGCTGGCGCTGCCGGCGGTCTAGTCGTGGACGTCGACTGGGGCCTGGCCGCCCGCATCGCGAAGGCCGCATCCGGCGAGGCGCCCGTCTCGGAGCCGCCGGCCACGCTGGAGGAGCGCGCGACCGCCGCGCGCGAGCAGGTCGTGGAGGCCACGGGCCTCGTGCCCATCGGCCCGCTGCCGCCGGCCGAGTGGATCGACCGCGGCGCGTGGATCGACGCCAACATCGCCACGATGCGCTCGACAGTCGGCCCGGCGCTGAAGGCCGCGGGCGGCAAGGCGGGCAACAACCCCGCCGCCCACGCGATGCAGGCCGCGGCCGGCGCCGTGGTCGCGGCCGAGATCGGCGGGCTGCTCGGGATGTTCTCGCGGCGCGTGCTCGGCCAGTACGAGCTGAACCTCACGGAGCCCGACTCGCCGACCCGGCTGCTGCTCGTCGGTCCGAACCTGGACCGCGCGGTCGCCCAGCTCGACGCCGACCGCGACGAGCTCGTGACATGGGTGACGCTGCACGAGGTGACCCACGCGGTGCAGTTCGGCGCCGTGCCCTGGCTGCGGCCGCGGCTCGGCGACGCGCTGCAGGAGCTGTTGAAGGTCATGGACGTCAAGGCCGACCCGCGGGCGCTGCTGCGGCTGGGCATCGACGACCTGAAGGCGCTGGCGGGCTCGGTCCGCGAGGGCGGCCTGCTCGGCGCCGTGATCGGCGAGGACCGCAAGGCGCTGCTGGACCAGGTCCAGGGCACGATGGGCCTCGTCGAGGGCCACGCCGAGTGGACGATGGACCGCGCCGGCGGGAAGGTGCTCAAGGACGTCGACGGGCTGCGCGAGGCGATGGACCGGCGCCGCGGCGACCGCGCTCCGCTCCTGCGGATCCTCGACCGCCTGCTCGGCTTCGACCTCAAGCTCAAGCAGTACCAGCAGGGCCGCGAGTTCTGCGATGCCGTCGTCCGCGCCCG
Organism: Baekduia sp.; assembly: GCA_033855515.1. Classification (GTDB taxonomy): domain Bacteria; phylum Actinomycetota; class Thermoleophilia; order Solirubrobacterales; family Solirubrobacteraceae; genus Baekduia. The sequence goes on along the minus strand of JAWVGD010000440.1, from coordinate 90 downwards.
CGGCGACCAGGGCCTGACCGACGCCTGGGCGGCGCCGGAGCTGGCCCCGACGTCCTCCGAGCTGGGCGATCCCGCCGCGTGGCTGGCCCG
>JAWVGD010000439.1:0-3503 GCA_033855515.1 Baekduia sp. | reverse complement strand
CCGTGCGCGCCGCGCTGGGGAAGCTCCCCGACCCTCAGCGCGAGGCGCTCGTGCTCGCCTACTGGGGCGGGCTGACCGCCGACCAGATCGCGCAGCGCGCGGGTGTGCCGCTCGGGACGGCGAAGAGCCGGATCCGGCTGGGGCTCACGCGGCTGCGTGCCGAGCTGGCCGAGCTGGCGCCCCGCGCGACACCGACGACGCCGACCGGCGCGTCGATCGCCGCGTAGGACGCGCGCCGCGGCTGGGTAGGGTCGAAGCCGTGCCTGTTCGCGGCCTGCCCCATGACGACGTCGTCTCCGACCTGCGCGCCGAGGCGCTCGAGTGGCTCGGCGACGGGGTCAGCTGGTTCGATGCCCACACCCACATCGGCCACCACGACCCCGACGGGTACGAGGCCGATCCCCACGAGCTGATCGAGGCGCTGGACATCGCGGGCCAGCAGCGGGCGCTCGTCTTCGCGATGCAGGAGCCCGACGGCTACCGGGGGCCCAACGACCGCGTCCTCCGCGCCGCCGCCGAGTCCGGCGGGCGCCTCGTCGCGCTCGCCCGGATCGACCCGAAGCGGCGCGACGCCATGGACGAGGCTCGCCGGACCCTGGCCGCCGGTGCGCGCGGCTTCAAGCTCCATCCGCGCAGCGACGCATTCGGCCTGCCGCACCCGGTGGTCGAGGAGGTCGTCGCGCTCGCGGCCGAGCACCGGCTGCCGGTCCTCTTCCACGCGGGCCGCGGGATCCCCGATCTCGGCGACAGCGTGATCCACATGGCCGGCGACCATCCGGGCGCGAGGATCATCCTGGCCCACGCCGGGATCAGCGACCTCGGCCTGCTCGGGCCGCGCCTGGCGGGCATCACGAACGTCCTGTTCGACACGAGCTGGTGGCAGGTCTCAGATCTGCTGACGCTGTACGCGACGGTCCCGCCCGGGCAGATCCTCTACGCCTCCGACATGCCGTACGGCGGGCCACGCTACGCGTCCATGGCGATGCTGCGCTGCGCTCGCGCCGTCGGCCTGACGCCGCAGCAGGCCGCGGGAATCGCGGGCGCCCAGCTGGAGCGCGTGGTGGCCGGCGACGACCTGCTCGACCTCGGGCCGGCACCCGGCACCGCAGGTCTCGGTCCGCGCGTCCTGGGCTTCGAGCGCGCGATCGGCTACCTGACCGCCGGGGCCCAGATGGCCTTCCGCGGGGGCGATCCGACCGAGGCGTTCGCGCTCGCCCGGCTCGCCTGCCAGGCGCAGGCCGAGACCGAGCATTACGAGGCGCTGCGCGAGGTCGACCGGTACATCGCCCTGTCGCAGGAGGCGATCGGGCATCCCGACGCGCCGTGGTCGACGACGCTTCCGGCGATGACGGCGCTGATCCTGGCGGGGACCAGCGCGGCCATGAACGGCCGCTGAGACCGGTCGCCGCCCTGACCAGCGCTGTGTGAACCTCTTCACACTGGTCTATAAGCGTATGAGTCGCGCGGTACCGTGACGAACACTTGTTCGAAGTCGCCGAACCGCCCCTGCACTGAACGGGGGCGGACGGGGGACCCAATGCCGGCCGGTGGGTCCAGACCTGGCCGGATGGGGCGAATCCGGGGCACTCCGCCTCGGTAGCGACCTGTCGCCGCGTGCCCGATGCACGCCGTGACGCGCCGCGAGCCCGACAGCTAACCCCGTAGGCGCTGATGCAACACATAGGAGGTGCCTCGAATGAGGCTCAAGCACCTGTCCGCGCCCGGGCTCACCGGCGCGCTGCTCAGCAGCACGGTCCTGGCTGCCGTCCCCGTGATGGCGAGCGCCGACTCGGTCGCCCCCGCGGCGCCCGCGGCCGGGGGGGCGACCGCAGTGGCGCCGGTGGCCAAGGTCTCGTCGACGCTGTCGGTCAAGAGCGTCCGCCGCACCGTGATCGCCGGGCGCCGGCTGATGGTCCGCGGCGTCCTGAAGCCCTCCGGCGCCGGCCGCGCCGTCTCGCTGCAACTGCGCAACCCGGGCGGCTGGACCACCGTCGCCCACGACCGCACCGACGCTCGTGGTCGCTACCTCCTGGGATGGAGGTCCTCCAGTACCGGCACCAAGCAGGTGCGTGTCCACTTCGGTGGCACCCGCGACCTGACCTCGGCCCGCCACACCACGGGGACGGCCCGGATCTACCGGCGTGCGCTGGCGTCGTGGTACGGCCCCGGGCTGTACGGCCAGCACCTGGCCTGCGGCGGCACGCTCAGCGCCGGCACGCTCGGCGTCGCGCACAAGTCGCTGCCGTGCGGCACGAAGGTCACCCTGCACTACCGCGGCCGCACCGTCCGCGTCCCGGTCGTCGACCGCGGCCCCTACGTCGGCGCCCGCGAGTTCGACCTCACCGCCGCGACGAAGCAGAAGCTCGGCTTCGGCTCGACCGGCACGGTGCTCACGACCCGCTAGCCGTGTACGCCGCGAGCGCCCTCCGGTGAGGGCGCCCGCGGCACCGCGCGGACTCGACCCGCCCCGCGCCTCGCCGTCGGTCGGCCGCCGTACCCTTGAGCCCATGGCCAAGCGGGTCATCGCCCATCTCGACTGCGATGCGTTCTACGTGTCGGTCGAGCTGCTGCGGCGGCCCGAGCTGCGGGGCCTCCCGGTCATCGTCGCCGGTTCGGGTCCGCGTGCGGTCGTCACGACCGCCAGCTACGAGGCGCGCAAGTTCGGCGTCGGGTCGGCCATGAGCGCGGCGGAGGCACGGCGGCGCTGCCCGCAGGCGGTCAACGTGCCGCCCGACCACAAGGCCTACTCCGAGGTCTCGCGCACGGTGTGGGGGATCGTGCGCGACCGGCTCGAGATCCTCCAGCAGGCCGGGATCGACGAGGCCTACGCCGACCTGAGCGGCGTCGAGAAGCCGCTGGCGCTGCTGCGCGAGTTGATCGCCCACGTCAAGCAGGAGACCGGCATCCAGATCTCGGCGGGCGTCGCGCCCAACCGCCTGGTCGCCAAGATCGCCAGCGACCTCGGCAAGCCGGCCGGGTTCGTCGCCATCGGCCGCGAGGACGCCGCAGCGCGGCTGGCGCAGCGCTCGCCACGGATCGTGCCGGGCATCGGTCCGAAGACCGCCGCTCGCCTGGCGGAGATGGGCTACGCGACGCTCGGCGACCTGCAGCGCGCGCCCGTCGCCGAGCTGCAGGAGCGCTTCGGCGAGCGCTACGGCTACGACCTGCACCGCCGCGCGCACCTGCACGACGACTCTCCCGTCGTGACCGAGCGGGTCGTCAAGTCACGCTCGGTCGAGACGACCTTCGACGCTGACATCGCCGACCACGCGCAGCTCGAGGGCATCCTGCGCCGGCAGTCCAAGGAGCTCGCCGCGGGCCTGCAGGGAAAGGGCGCGCGCGGACGGACGATCGCGATCAAGGTCCGCCTCGACGACTGGACGACCGTCACGCGGGCGCGCTCGATCGACACCTTCATGAACGACGAGGCCACCATCATGGAGGTCGCCGTCGACCTGCTGCGCGCCTATGCGCCGGCACGGCCGGTGCGGCTGCTCGGCGTC
>JAWVGD010000438.1:0-2777 GCA_033855515.1 Baekduia sp. | reverse complement strand
GCACGCACAGCAGCGCCGTGTGGTGGTGGTAGTCCTCGCGGCGCAGGTAGTGCACGTCGCCGGTGCCGACGAGCGGGCGACCGAGCTCGCGAGCGATCTTGACGATGCCCTCGTTGGCCTTGTCCTGCGGGGCGAGGCCGTTCTTCTGGACCTCGAGGTAGACGTTCTCGCCGCCGAAGACCTGCATGAGGTCGTCGACGTGCGCGCGCGCCTCGGCCGGGTTGTCGTTGATGAGCCGCTGGCAGAGGCGGCCGGCCAGGCAGCCGGTGAGCGCGATGACGCCGTCGCCGTGGGCGGCGAGCTGCGCCATGTCGACCGACGGCTTGCCGCGGTGCAGGCCCTCGAGGAAGCCGGCCGAGGAGAGCTTGACGAGGTTGCGGTAGCCGACGTCGTTGGCGGCCAGGAGCGTCAGGTGGTTGCGCTCCACGCGGCCGGGCGCGCGGTTGGTGTGGTCGTCGACGAGGTAGACCTCGCAGCCCAGGATGGGCTTGACGCCCTCGTCCTTGCAGGCCTTGTACATCTCGACCGCGCCGTTCATCACCCCGTGGTCGGTGAGGCCCAGCGCGGGCTGGCCGAACTCGGCGGCGCGCTTGGCGAGCGCCTTGATGTTGCAGGCGCCGTCGAGCAGCGAGTACTCGGAGTGGACGTGCAGGTGGACGGCGGAGTTCTGGCTCACGGGCGAAGGTCGAGGATAGGTGGCGGTTCGGACGGCGGGGCGCTCTGCGCGAGGGCTCCCCGCAAGCTGCGAGATTCCACGGCGACGGGCTCGATCAGCGGTCGCCGCGCTGGGCGCGATCGAACCAGGACAGCAGCGTGGAGACGGCGCGCGGGTCGCCTTCGACCCATGCGTCGCCGGGTCCCGCGGTGCCGGCGAGGACCGCCGGAAGCCGCGCGGCAGAGGTGTGCAGCGTCGCGACGGCCGGCGCGGCGCCGGCCGCCGGCAGGATCGTCATCGGTCCGTTGCCGGACGAGACGACGCGCCAGCGATCGGCACCCGCAGGGGCGATGTCGACGGCCAGCGGGCGGTCCTCGGTCCACGCGGGCGGAACCGCCCGCGCGAGCACGGTCAGCAGCAGCCCGGGCGACGGCGCGACGCCGGCCGCCGACAGCTCCGCGAGCCCCAGCGGCCGGCGGCGCGCCTTGAGCAAGCGTCGCAGCGCACGGCGGTTCTGGATCACGGTGCCGGGCAGGCGACGGCCCGCACCGCCGGCGACGAGCGGCACGAGCGCGGCGAGCGGACCCGCCACCCGCGCCTCGGTCTCGCCGTCGCCGGGCAGCTGCACGCGCGCGCGCTCGGCGTCGAGGACGACACGATGCGTCGTGCCCCCATGTACGGCGAGCTCGTACGCCAGCGGCCGCCTGACCAACCCGCCCTGAGCCGGCAGCAGCGCGACGACGAGCAGCTCGGCGATGTCGGGCTCGTCGACGGCCAGGCCGACGAGCGCGTCGCGCAACCACGTGCCGGGCCGCGTGACCGGCGGCCGGGCGGCGAGGGGCGCGCGGACGGGCTCGGGCGCGGGCTCGGGCTCGGCGGCGGCCGCGGCGTCGAGGGACGACTGAATCTCCCCAGAGGAGATCGATTCGTCCCACGACGCGAAGCTGGTGGGCTCCGGCGCCGGTGCAAGCTCCGGCTCGGGCGCTGCAAGCTCCGGCTCGGGCGCTGCAAGTTCGGGCTCGACCTCGACGTCGGACACAACCTCCGGCGCGGGCTCGGCCTCGACCGCCGCCGCCTCAGGCTCGGGCGCAACCTCCGCCTCCGGCGTCGCCTCATCCTCCGCCTCCGCCGCACGCGCCGCGGAGCGCAGGCGCGCCGCGGCGGCCGCCAGGTCGAGGCCCAGCGGCGTGGGTCCCGCCGGCTCGTCGGTCGACGACGCCGGCGGCGCCGGCGTCTTCAGGTGCGCCAGCGCGTCGCGCAACGCGGCCAGCCCCGCCGGGTCGGGACCCCCGCCGGGGCGCGCGAGGTCACGCAGCTCCTCCAACTCGGCCTCGGCGTCGGCCAGCCGCGCCTCGGCGAAGGTCCGGCGCGCGCGGTCCTCGTCGCCGCGGCGGCGCTCGGCGTCCAGCTCGGCCTCGGCCACCCAGCGGGCGGCGCGCTCGGCCTCGAGCTCCTCGCGGACGGCAGCCGCGGCCGCGACGCCCTCCTGCAGCTCGGCGACTCGCGCCTGCATCGCCGACAGCGACGCCGTGAAGGCCTCCTGCTCGGCGCCGAGCTCGCGGCGGACGCCGTCGCGCAGCCCCGCAGCGATCGCCACGACCGACTCGACCCGCGTGGCCAGCCGGGCCGCGCGGGCGCCGTCGCCGGCGCGCACGGCCTCCAGCTCGGTGCGCAGCCCGTCCAGCGCGGCCCGCAGCTGCGCCTCGACCTCGACACGGCGCGCCAGCTCATCCTCGAGCTCGACGCCCCGCGCACGCGCCGCCGCCGCGTCGGCCCGCTCGACCGACAGGGCCGCCTCGGCCGCCTCACGCGCCGCACGCTCGGCGTCCAGCTTCTCGCGCAGCACGCGCGCCGCAGCGCCGAGGCGCTGGCGTACCGCGGCCACCGCGCTCTCGACGGCCTCCACGCGCGCGGCGAACTCGCGCCGCTCGACGATCAGCCGCGCCTCCAGCGCGGCCGAGTCGGCCCGCGCGGCGCGCTCGCGCTCGAGCTCCCGGCGCGCTTCGCCGATCGCGACCGCCGCGGCGTCGGTCAAGGCGGTGCGCCGCGTCAGCTCGTCCTGCAGCGCGGCGTGCTCGCGCTCCAGCGCCCCGCGCCGCTCGCGCTCGGCGACACCCCGCTC
>JAWVGD010000437.1:0-3180 GCA_033855515.1 Baekduia sp. | reverse complement strand
AGCCGAGCGTCCCCCAGCCCATCGGGTACTGGAAGCGCCGCGGCCCGTCCGGGGCATACAGCGCTGCCAGCCAGTAGCCGGGGATGCACATGTCGGCCACGACGTTCATGTCGGCCGGGACGGCGCGCGCGAAGGCCTCCAGGAACGCGATCTCGTGCGGCTGCTCGCCGCGCAGCTGGCCCCGCGCGCGGCGGCGCACGGTCGTCAGGTCGGCCCACACGGGCGGCCCCGGCGGCAACGACCGCGCGATCGCGGCGGCGCCGTCGGCTGCATCGGCCTGCACGAGCACGTCGGGCGTGTAGTTCTTGGCGGCGTCGACGGGGTCCACGTTGATCGCGATCAGCCGCCGCGGGCGGGGCAGCCGCCAGTTCATGGTGTTCATGCCGTCGAGGTCGGTCCCGATGGCGACGACCACGTCGGCCTGCTCCCACAGCGCGCCGGCCTCCGGCAGGTGCGGCGGCAGCCCGATCGCCAGCGGGTGCGCGGCGCCCACCAGCCCGCGCGAGGAGTACGTGGTGAAGATCGGCGCGCCGAGCTTGCCGGCCAGCTCGGCGACCTCGTCGCCCGCGTCGATCGCGCCGCCCCCCGCCCACACGATCGGCTTCCACGAGTCCGCGAGGACCTCCAGCGCCGCGCTGACGTCCGGCGGCTCGGAGACCACCGGCGGCGCGAACTCGCCGACGTCCCAGCGCGCGACGTCGGCCGAGAGCCGGTCGGTCGGGATCTCGACGAAGACCGGACGGCGCGGCGCCGCACGCGCCTCGCGCACCGCGACGTCGATCTCGGCGGGGTCGTCGAGCCGCAGGGCCGCCTTCGTGACGGGCGCGAAGAGCGCCCGCTGGTCGGACGCCTCGTGCAGCGCGCCGCCGACGACGCCGGGGCGCTTGAGCGACGTCGGGATGTCGGTGGCGATGACCACCACCGGCGAGTGCGACGCCCACGCCTCGCCGGTCGCGCCGAGCGTGTTGGCCGCGCCCGGCCCGGTGGTCACCAGCGCGACGCCGACCTCGCCGGTGGCGCGGGCGTAGCCGTCGGCCGCGTAGACGGCCGCCTGCTCGTGGCGCACGCCGATCAGCCGGATCGACGAGCCGCGCAGCGCCTCCCACGCGGGCAGGTTGTGCACGCCGGGCAGGCCGAAGACCACCCGGACGCCGGCCCGCTCCAGACCCGCGACGAGGAGATCGGCCCCGGTGCTCACGGGCTCAGTAGCCGTCGGCGACGACGTTGAGCAGCGGCTCGCCGCGCGCGAAGCGCCCGAGCTGCTCGCCGACGAGCCGCCACGCGGCGCGATCGCTGACCGGCGTCTCGCCGGCGACGTGGGGGCTGATGAGCACGCCGGGAGCCTCCCACAGCGGGTGGTCGGCCGGCAGCGGCTCGGGATCGACGACATCCACGACCGCGCGCAGCCGCCCGGTCTCCAGCTCGGCCAGCAGCGCGCCGGTGTCGGTGGTCGCCCCGCGCCCGGCGTTGACGTACAACGTGCCGTCACGCATGGACCTCAACAACTCGGCGTCGACCACCCCACGGGTCTCGGCGGTCAGCGGCAGCAGGTTGACGACCGCATCGGCCCACGGCAGCAGCGCGCCCAGCTCGTCCATCCCCGCGACGCCGTCGCGCGCCCGGCGAGCGACGCCACGCACCTCGGCCCCGAACGGCGCCAGCAGCCGCTCGGTCTTCCGCCCGATGGAGCCGTGGCCCAGGATCAGGACGCGGAGCTGCGCCAAGTCATAGATGTCGAGGCGCTCCCAGCGCCGCGCCGCCTGTGCCTCGCCGAACGGCCGCACGCGCTTGAGGTCGGCCAACAGGGCGGCGACGACCCACTCGGCCATCGCGCCGTCACGCGTCCCGCGCGCGCCGCACAGCGTCACGCCATCCGGGATGCGGTCGACGATCCAGTCCACCCCCGCCCAGCGCACCTGCACGACCTCCAGCGCCGGCAGCTCGGACGGGTCGAAGTCCACGCCCCACGCCGGCACCACGAACTGCACGTCGGGACCGGGCCCGTCGACGAGCCGGACGCCCTCGGGCAACCCGCCCGCGGCGTTGCGGCCCGGCCCGCCGAAGACCGCGCCGAGCGCCTCACGCCCGGGCCCGCTGTCGGCGAGCCAGGCGACGACCTGCCTCACGAGGCGGCCGGCAGCACGCGGGGCTGGGCGGCGTGGAGGCGCGCGAGCAGCTCGGCGACCTCCTCGTCGTCGGGCGCGAGGCGCAGCGCGCGCTCCGACGCGGCGATCGCGTCGCTGATGCGATCGGTGCGGGCGAGCGCGTGGGCGTAGCGCGTCCAGGCCTCGGGATGCTCGCCGTCGAGCAGCGTCGCCTGCTCGGTCGCGGTGACCTCGCCGCCGAGGTCGCCGCCGAGGTGATGGGCGAGCGCCAGGTCCAGCAGGCCCTCGACCGTCGGGCCGAGGCGGCGCGCGCGCTCCAGCGCCTCCAGCGCGCCCTGGCGGTTGAGCAGCCGCAGCCGCAGGCGGCCGACGCGCTCCCACGCACCGGCGTCCGTCGGCCCGAGCTGCGCGGCGCGCACCGCCGCCTGCTCGGCGAGGTCGTAGGCGCGCATGTCCTCGTAGATGCGCGACGCGTAGCGCTGCGCGGCGGGCCGCGTCGGGTCCGCGCGCGCCCAGTCGCGCACGGCGCGCCCGGCCGCCGTCAGCTCGCCGCCCTGCCAGAACGCCAGCGTCAGCAGCCGCAGCACCGAGACGTTGCCCGGCTCGGCGTCGCGGGCGTAGACCAGGCGCTTGGCGGCGAGGCCGTAGTCCTGCTCGACCATCGCGTGCTGGGCGGCGGTCATGAAGCGCTGCACGCGCTCGTGGCCGGGGTCGGGCTTGGAGAAGTCCACGAACTGCAGCGAGCCGGCGGGCACGGTCCGCACGCCCGGGCTGAAGCGCACGCGGGCCCACTGCTGGATGTCGTCGCCGGAGCCGGTGAAGTAGATGCCCGCGACCTCGCCCACGCCCCACTCCGGGTAGGACAGGCAGCGCGCGTAGCGGTGCACGACCGAGTGGTCGGGCATGCGCGTGCCGAACGGGTCGTGCTTCTGCTGCTCGGCGCTCGCGGCCTCGCGCGCCTGGGCCTCCTCGTAGTTGCGCCGGCCGGCCTCGGCACGCGCCGCGCGGGCCGCCGCCGCGCTGACCTTGACCGCGTTGCGCGACACGCGGCCGCCGCGCGAGCCCTCGGCGAGGT
>JAWVGD010000436.1:0-19149 GCA_033855515.1 Baekduia sp. | reverse complement strand
CGCGGGCGGCGGTCGCGTCGGGGCCGAAGCGGGCCATGAGGTCGGGGCGGGCCAGGGCCGCCTTGGCGCGCGCGGCGTCCGGGTCGCGCGCGATGTCGCGCATGGCGTCGGTCAGCGCGTCGGCGTCCGGGTCGAACCAGCGATGGCCGCGGTAGAGCTTGTTGAACAGCTCGGCGTCGTCGGGGACGTCGATCAGCTCACCGCCGACGAGCCAGCTGGTCTCCTCGGACATGAACTCGGTCGTCCCGCCCCAGGCGCTGGCGATCGTGGGCAGGCCCATCGCCATGGCCTCCATGAACGGGCGACCCCAGCCCTCTCCGCGCGAGGCGAGCACGTACGCGTCGGCGGCGGCGTACAGGCCGGGCATCTGGTCGGCGTCGAGCAGGTCGGTGCGGATCGCGATCGGCGCGAGGCGGTCGCGCCGCGCGCCGAACTCGCTGCTCAGGAACGCGTCGATGCGCGCACGGACGTGGTCGTCGCCGCGGTAGAACGACCCGGTCTTCAGGACCAGCCGCACGCCGCTGTCGGCGTCGAACGCGCGGCCCCAGGCGCGCAGCAGCGTCTCCCAGCCCTTGCGCGCGGAGAAGTCAAAGTTGGTGAGGAACGTGAAGCAGTCGCCCGGCGGGTCGAGGTCCAGCGCGGTGGCGCCGGGGGCGAAGAGCTCGAAGTCCAGCGTGCCGCCGAGCAGCTTCAACCGGTCCTCGGGCACGCCGCTGCGGGCGAACGCCTCGCGGTTGTGCTCGCACGGGACCCAGACCTCGTCGCGCGTCAGCAGCGGCTCCAGCCACGGCGCGGGCAGCCGGTCGGTCTCGAACATCGCGCGGGCGACGTTGACGGTGGTCGGGATGGTCGCCTGGCCGGCGTGGGGGAGGTACTGGTGCGCGGCGACGACCGGCCCGCTCGGGGCGCGCCGGCCCTGGCGGTCGAGCATGAGCTTGTCGCGGCCCGAGAGCTGGACCTGGCGCGTCGTCCAGTCGACGACGCGCAGTCCGGGCTCGTCGCCGGCGTCCTCCTGCGCGCGCAGGAAGCCGCGCAGCTCGTCGGCGTGACCGGAGGGGTCGTAGGCCGCACCGATCCACAGGACGGACGGCCGACGGCGGTCGGCAGAGCTCATGACCCCTCCATCGGCACCCTGGCCGAATGATTGAGGTGGGCCGGCGAGAGCGGTCCGGCTCAGCGGCGCCCGCGGGCGAGCGCCAGGGCGGCCAGCGCGACGCGCTCGGCCGCCGGGCCGCGGACTCCGACGCGGCGGCGCAGCGGGGCGGCCGCGAGCGTCGAGGCCGCCGCGGCCGCCGCCCCGGCGAGGAACGGCGGGCGCAGCGGGCGCGGCAGGCCGGTCGCGACCAGGCGCGCGCCCTTGAGGACCGTCGCGCCGGCCAGCAGCGGCAGGCCGATCGAGCGCCCGAGCCCGAACGCCGAGGCGCGCGGCACGCCGAGCGCCCGCGCCGCGGCCACCGACATCCCCAGCCGCGAGAGCCCCGGCAACAGCGCCGTGGCCTGCGCGGCGCCGAGCAGCAGCGCGTCACACGCGCCGAGCGCGTCCGGGCTGCGGTCCTCGCGCCCCAGGGCGTCGGCGGCCACGAGGATCGCGCTGCCCGCCACGAGGCCCGCGGCGGTGGCCCGCACCCCGCCCAGGCGCTGCTCGATCGGATGCTCGAGCACGAAGCCCGCCGCAGCCGCGGGCAGCGTCGCGAGGACGGCCAGCAGCAACGGCGGCCGCGGCACTAGCGCGAGCAGCCCGAGGAGGGTGCCGGTGTGCAGCGCGACCTCGAAGGCCTTGCGCACGTCCGGCGGCAGGTCGGCGTAGGGCCACTCCAGCAGCGCCGGCACGAGCGTCACGTGCGCCGAGGAGGAGACGGGCAGAAGCTCGGCAGGCCCGTGCAGCGCGCCGAGGACGATGGCGTGGGTCAGCGGCAGCCGTGCCGGCTCAGGCGGCATCGGTGGCGGCCTGGCGGTCCTGCCGGCCGCGCCACCAGCGGGCGACCAGCCACACGAAGCCCAGGACGATGATCACGGCGACGCCGTAGTCGACGTAGTGCAGGCGGTCCTTCCACGTGGCCCAGTTGTCGCGGGCGGCCTTGCCGACGAGCGTCAGCATCAGGATCCACGGCACGCAGCCGGCCAGCGTCAGGAGCGAGAACCGCCAGAACGGCATGCGCGCCACGCCCGCGGGCAGCGAGATGAACGTGCGGACGACCGGGAGCATGCGGCTGAAGAAGACCGCCCAGCTGCCCCAGCGCTCGAACCAGCGCTCGGTCAGCGCGAGGTGCTCGGGCTTGATGTGGAAGATCTTGTAGCGCTCGAGGACTTCGACGCGGCCGTAGTAGCCCACCGCGTAGGCGATCCAGGAGCCGACGAGGTTCGCGATCGATCCGACGGCCACCGCCGCGAAGAGGCTGTACTTGCCCTCGCTGACGTTGAACCCGGCGAACAGCATCGTCGCTTCCGACGGGATCGGGATGCAGGCGCTCTCGGGGACCATGAGCAGGAAGATCCCGGGCAGGCCGAGATCGCCGACGACGTTCGTCGCGAAGTCCGCGAGCTTGTCGGTGACGGCGGCGAGGACGAGGGCCGGGGCGAAGAGCACGTCCGTGAGAGTAGAGAACGTCGTCTCGCGGCGGCCCCTCCGCGCCGCTCAGCGCGGGCTGACGGCGAGCGTCCGCAAGGCCGCGACGGTGGCGGTGTCGAACCGCGGAAGGTCGTCGTGCTCGTGCCGGGAGAACACCGCGTCGACGCCCGGGGGTGGCGCATCCACGGCCATCATGTCCGGCGAGCCGTCGCCGTCGAGACCCGCGGCGGCCACGGCATCCAGCAGCGGCGCGGCGTCGGCCGTGACGATCACGAGCGTGACGTCGTCCTCACCCGAGAACGCGGCGCCGTAGGCGGCCAAGAGGCCCGGGTCGGCGATCAGCTCGGCGCCGAAGGCCAGGATCGCGACGGAGCGCGCCTCCTCCAGGCCGGCGCGACGGGCCGCCTCCTGCAGGACGGCGGCGCGTGCCGCGCCGCCGGTGTCGCCCGCGGCGGTGCGCTCGCTGCGCAGGACGCCGGCGAGTCGCGCCAGCGGTGCGGCGTCGGCGACCGGGACCGGCGCGGGCCGCTCGATGAGCGTCTGCGCCATGGTGAGCAGATCGCCGAGGGCCTCGGCCGGCACGCCGACGAAGTCCGCGGTGCGCTCCGCGTCGAAGCTGCCGGGGGCGCGCAGCGCCGTCGCGACGACGAGCTGCTCGGCGGCCTCGGCCAGCAGCGCGGCGCGCCGGTCGCCGGTCGTCGCCGCGGTGAAGAACGGGATCGGGAACGCCACCGGGTCGGCGGCGCGCTTGACGGCGGCCACGGCGCCGTCGGCCCAGACGACGGTGGCGCCGAGCCGGTCGACGAGCGCCAGCGCCTCGGTCAGCGTGCGCGCCGGCCACGGGCTGTCGAGCTCGTCGGTCATCAGGTACCAGTCGGCGCGCTGCGTCCGGTCGTGCGCGATGGTCAGCGGTCGCGGCGGCTCGGGCAGCGCGGGGACGAAGCTCACGGGCCGGCCGATCGCCAGCGCGCCGGGGTCGCCGGCGAGCACGCCGCGGGCCCACGTCAGCTGCGCGTCGCCGAACAGGCCCGGGCGGTTGAGCAGGACCTGGGCCTTGAGCCGCTGGTCGCCGCCCTTGGCCTCGTCGTAGACCCCGCCTTCGTGCTTGCGGTAGTGAAACAGCGCCCCGGGCGCGGGACGGCCGACGTAGCCGGCCTCCGCGATCCCCAGCCACAGGTCCCAGTCCTCGTAGCCGCGGACGTTGAGGTGATAGCCGCCGGCGGCCTCCCAGGCGGCGCGGCGGTACATCGTCGTGCAGGAGAGGAAGTTGCAGCGGGCGAGGCGCTCGACGCTCCACGGGAAGACGGGGTGCAGCAGCTCGTCGTGGCCGAACTCGTGCTGCTGCGGGTAGGCCATCCCGACCGCGGGATCGGCGTCGAGTACCGCGGCGCACGCCTCGAGCATCGTGGACCCGAGCCGATCATCGGCATCCAGCGAGACGATGTAGCGCCCGCGCGTCTGGCCGACGGCGCGGTTGCGCGGGATCGCCGGCTGGCCCGAGTTGGGTTGCGCGATGACCGTGATGCGCTCGTCTCCGGCGGCGAGCTCTCGTGCCACCGCGAGCGACTCGTCGGTGGAGCCGTCGTCGACGATGAGCACTTCGAAGTCGCTGAGCGTCTGCGCCAGCACGCTGCCCACCGACTCCGGCAGGTAGCGGGCGTAGTTGAAGCACGTGATGACGACCGTGACCGTGGGGTCGCTCATACGGCCACCAGGCGTCCCAGCGAGGCGTCGTCGTAGCACGGCGCCCCGGCCAGCGCCGGCGGCGGGCCGCCCCGGGAGAAGACCGCGTCGACCGAGGCGAGGACGTCCGCGCCGGCCTCCAGCGCCACGAGGTCCGGGCCGTCCTCGCGGTCGAGGCCCAGGCGCGTGACCGCGGCGACGAGGCGCTCGGTCTGCGCGACGGGCGTGTCGATGACGAGCGTGACGTCGTCGCGGCCGTCGAACGCCCGCGCCCAGGCCTCCAGCAGCGTCGTGTCGGCGATCAGCTCCTCGGCGAAGGCCAGCGCGGTCAGGCGCCGCCGGCCGAAGCCGGCGAGCAGCGCGTCCTCGGCGTCGGTGGTGCGCGCGCGCTGCTCGGCGGTCGGCGGCAGGCAGACGGGCTCCCCGTCGAGGACGATGCGCGCGCAGCGATCGAGGCCGGCGTCGCGGCCGGGCGCCAGCTCCTCCAGCCTGGAGTAGGCCAGCACGCCCTCGTGCGGGTTGGGCATGCGCACGAGCGGGAACGCGATCCGCATGCGCGAGAAGTAGGTGTAGGCGAACCGCAGCGCGTCGCGCCGGACGGCGGCGGAGACCGCGGCGGGGGCGACGTCCAGCAGGGACGCGAGCACGCCCTCGTACCCCTCGGGGTCGCCCACCGTGTGCACGAACGAGGTGCCGCGCACCGGGTTGCCGGCGCAGACGACGACCTGCTTGCCCTTGCACGCCAGCTCCAGCGCGACCGTGCTGACCCAGACGAGGCCGACCGCGCAGAGATCCATCAGCGAATAGGAGCTGACGTCGTCGCCGGGATCGATCATCCGGACGTTGGGCGGGAGGTGCTCGCCGAGCGCGCGCAGGTCGTCGAGCTGGGTCTGGTTGGCGCCGGTGGACCGCTTGCTGCCGGTGTTGGGATGCGCACGGATGACGAGGTCGAGCTGCGGGTTGGCCCGTGCGTGCTCGATCGTCCGGGCGATCCACTCGCGCTGCGCGGGGAACGCTCCACGCCAGTCGGGGTCGCCGGAGACCTCGTCGTCGGAGGACGTGAACAGGACCCAGACCGGGCGGTCGGCGCGCAGGCCCAGGCGCGCACGGACGTCCTCGGAGGGCTGCGGGGCGCTGGAGAAGGGCTTCCACGACAGGCCGCGGCCCTGGCCGCGGTCGTCCATGATGCGGGCCGCGGTCTCGGCCTCGTCCTCGGTGAGCGGCACGTCGCGCCACTGGTCCCAGTACCGGCGGATCGGCTCGAGCGAGATGGAGCCGACGTTCTCGGCCAGGGTGAGCTGCTCGTGAAGGGCGCCGCGCTCGTGCACGACGACGCGGATGCCGCGCGCCCGGGCCAGCTCGAGCGCCACGCGCGTCGAGGACTGGCGCCCGTTGAACAGCAGCAGGACGTCGGGCGCGCTCTCCTCGATCAGCCGGTCCAGCGCGAAGCACGCGACCAGGCCGCTGAAGAGGTAGCTGCGCACCGCACGCTCGACGGCCGGATCGGCGACGTCGAGGTGGTTGGAGCGGAAGTGCGACTGGATCGACAGGCGGACCCAGTCGGCGACGGGCCAAGCCTCGTAGGTCGCGCTCAGCAGCTCGGCGGTGGGCAGCGACGCGGCCCAGCGCCGGGCCTCGCGCCCCTCCGCGGTCGTCAGGTGGCGTCCGAGCCAGCGGTAGTCCATGCCCATGTCGGCGACGAGCCGGGTGACGGAGGCCTGGCACTGCGCGCAGGCGTCGGCGGGGCGGGGCGACGCCGCGGCCCAGAACTGGTCGCAGTCGGTGAAGAGCCCGTCGCAGAGGACGTACTCGACCTCGGCGCCGCGGAGCTTCAGCGCCTGCAGGATCGTCATCTCCCACTGGCCGTGCAGAGCCCACCGGTTGTACGGGGAGTAGCAGAGGACGCGGGGAGGGGCCACCATCCATTTGTCGGCTTTCGCCCATCGGGGCTTGAGATCTAGACTCCGCCGCATGCCGGCCGAGCCCGTGGTGCCCCTTCCCCGACCGTTCCTGGGAAGCGGCGCGGTGACGCTGCGCCCGCTGGTCGCGGCGGACGCCGACGGGCCCTACCTCGACTGGTTCAACGACGCCGAGGTCTGCCGCTGGAACGCGCATCACGTGCGGCCCTACACCCGCGAGATGGCGCTGGAGTACATCGCCGCCGCGCAGGGCGACGGGCCGGACCTCGTGCTGGCGATCGAGGTGGAGGGCGCGCACGTCGGGAACATCTCGCTGCAGGAGGTGCGCCCGCTGCACCGGACCGCGGACCTGGCGATCGTCGTCGGCGACCGCACGGTGTGGGGGACCGGGGTCGGCGCCGCGGCCGCCGCGCTCGTCGTCGACCACGGGTTCGGGGCGATGAACCTGCATCGCATCACCGCCGCGACGTTCGCCGAGAACGCGGCGATGCGGCGGCTGGCCGAGAAGCTCGGGATGGTCCGGGAGGGCGTGCGACGCGAGGCGCTGTTCAAGCACGGCCGCCACCACGACGTGATCGAGTACGGCCTGCTCGCGAGCGAGCGGCCGCGCACCGACGCCGGCTGAGACCTACACCATGTCCCAGGTCAAGATGTCGTCGAACGCGATGTCGACCCGGGCCGTGCGGCCCACCAGGGCGTCGAGGTCCTTGGGCGCGATGCCGAAGCCGGGGCGCTTGATCGTGAGGTCCTCGCGCCGGATCACGCTCCCCTGGGCGATCGGGCCGGCGGCGACCACCGAGCGCCGCGCCAGGCGGTACATCTCGGCCTCTTCGGGCATCGGTCCCTCCAGGCGCCCGTGACCCATCGCGGCCTCGACGTCGCGAACCCCGCGGACCAGCGCGCGCAGCTCGTCGGGCTCGATCGCGAACGGGTGGTCAGGCCCGCTCATCCCCCGGTCCAGGGTGATGTGCTTCTCCAGCAGCTCCATCCCCAGCCCGGCGGCGCCGAGCGGGACGTGGATTCCCTCGCTGTGGTCGCTGAGGCCCACCGGCACGCCGAACGCCGTGCGCATGGTGGCCATCGACCGCAGGTTCATGATCGACGGCGGGGCCGGGTAGCGGGCGGCGCAGCGCAGCAGCGCCACCTCGGTGGCACCGCCGTCGGCTGCGGCGGCCAGCGCGTCCTCGACCTCGCCGTAGGTCGCCATCCCCACCGACAGGATGATCGGCTTGCCCTTCTCGGCGACGCGGCGGATGAGATGGACGTCGACCATCTCGTAGTTGGCGATCTTGAACACGGGCACGCCGACCGCGTCGAGCTCGTCGACGGCCTCGTCGTCGAACGGCGCGGCGAAGAACGTGATCTCGCGGCTGCGCGCGTGCTCGGCGAGCAGCGGGATCCACTCGCGCGGCGTCTCCGCGTCCTCCAAGATCTGCTGCGTGGTCTTGTCGCCCAAGTGCTGCAGGTAGTCGAAGCGCGGCGTCTTGGACGAGTACAGCCTCTTGCCCGAGTAGATCTGGAACTTGACCGCGTCGGCCCCGGCCTCGGCGGCGACGTCGATCAGCTCGCGCGCCAGGCCGAGGTCGCGATTGTGGTTGGCGCCGGCCTCGGCGACGATGTAGCAGGGCGCGCCGCCGCCGATGCGGCGGTCGTCGATGGTGAACGTGGCGGCCGGCCGGGTCATCGCAGCGGCTCCGCGAGCACGGCGGTCACCGCGGCGGCGACCCGGTCGAGGTCGTCATCGGTCAAGGCGGGGTACATCGGCAGCGACAGCGCCTGCTCGTAGTAGGCCTGCGTCTCGGGCAGGCGGGCCATCGCCGCGTCGCCGTAGCCCAGGTCGCGGTACAGGCCGTGGCGGGGGATGGGGATGTAGTGCAGCTGGGTGCCGATGCCCTGCGCGCGCAGGCCTTCGGCCATCGCGCGGCGCCGGCGCGGACCCTCCGGGAACCGCACGACGAACAGATGCCGGCCGTGCACGACCCCGGCGGGGGGCTTGGCCGGAAGCCGCACGCCGGGCGTGTCGGCCAGGAGCGCGTGGTAGCCCGCGGCGATGCGGTTGCGCGCGGCGATCCAGTCGGGCAGGCGCGTGAGCTGGCTGAGCCCCAGCGCGCATTGGAAGTCGGTGATCCGGTAGTTGAAGCCGAGGCCGTCGACGTCGTAGTGCCAGGGCCCCAGCAGCGGGTCGTCGGGATCCTCGCGGCGCACGATGTCGTGGGTCCGGAAGCGTCGCAGCCGCTCGGCCAGGCCGGCGTCGGCGGTCGTGACCACGCCGCCCTCGCCGGTGGTCATCGTCTTGACCGGGTGCATCGAGAAGCAGGTCATGTCGGCCAGCCCGCCGGCACCGACGGGCTCCTGCGCGCGGGCGGCGCCGACGGCGTGGGCGGCGTCCTCGATCACGACGACCCCCTGCGCTCGGAGGTCCTGCAGCGGCTCCAGGTCCACGGGGAGGCCCGCGAGCGACACGGCGACCACCGCGCGCACGCCGTCGGCGTGGCCGTCGCGGACCGCCGCGGCGGTGTCGAGGTTGGCGGTGGCGCCGTCGATGTCGGCGAAGCGTGGCCGCGCGCCCATGAACAGCGCGCAGTTCGACGAGGCCACGAAGCTCATCGGGGTGGTCAGCACCTCGTCGCCCGGGCCGATCCCGGCGGCGGCGGCCGCGGCGTGCAGCGCGGCGGTGCCGTTGGCGAAGGCCACCGCGTGGGGGGCGCCGTGAGCGGCGGCGAAGGCGTCCTCGAACGCCTCGACCTGCGGGCCCTGGGTGATCATCGGCGCGCGCAGCGCCGCGGCGACGGCGTCGATGTCGTGCTCGTCGAGCTGCTGGCGGCCGTAGGGCAGAAACGCGGCGGTCACGTCCGGCTCGAACGCTTGCAGGACTGCGACGCGGGGCCCATTCCGGGCGAGGCTATCGCAGCGGCTCGGCGATCCGGTCGGGCCGTGGGGCCTGCAAGACTTCGGCCAATGAGCCTGGTGGCGGGATGAGCGGTCGCACCACGTGCATCGTCGAGGCGCGCATGACCTCCAGCCGGTTGCCCGGCAAGGTGCTCGCCGAGGTCGCGGGCCGGCCGCTGCTGGCCCACATGATCGCCCGGCTGCAGCGGGCCCGCCGCCTGGACGGCATCGTCATCGCGACGACGACCAACGCGAGCTGCGATCCGATCGTCGCGCTGGCGCAGGAGCTCGGCGTCGGCGTGTTCCGCGGCAGCGAGGACGACGTGCTGGGCCGGGTGCTGGGGGCGGCGCAGGCCGACGGGGCCGACCGGATCGTCGAGGTCACCGGTGACTGCCCGCTCATCGATCCGGCGCTGGTCGACGCCGTCGTCGACGCCTTCGACGAGGGCGGTGTCGACTACTGCTCCAACACGCTGGAGCCCAGCCATCCGCGCGGCATGGACGTCCAGGTCTTTCCGGCGGCGGTGCTGGCGCAGGTTGCCGCGCTGACCGACGACCCGGTCGACCGCGAGCACGTCTCGATCTACATCTACGAGCATCCCGAGCGCTACCGGCTGCGCAGCGTGCGCGCCGATCCGCCGCAGGCGCCGGAGCTGCGGCTGACCGTCGACACGTCCGAGGACCTGGCCCTCGTGCGCGCCGTCTTCGAGACCCTGCATCCGCGTGATCCGGCGTTCACGCTGGCCGACATCCTCGCGTTGCTGCACGCCCGCCCCGAGCTCCGCGCGCTCAACGCCGAGATCACCCAGAAGGCGGTTCGCTGAGCGATGCTGCGTGCCGCGGTGCTGGGCTGCGGCGCGATCGGGGCCGGCGCGCCGAGCCACCCCGAGGTGGGCGTCGGGTCGCACGCCGCGGCCTACGTCGCGTGCCCGGCCACCGAGCTGGTCGCGGTCGCCGACGTGGATGCCGGCCGGGCACGCGCGGCGGCCGAGCGCTTCGGCGCGGCGCCGGCCGGCACCGACGTCGCGCGGCTGCTGGCCGAGAGCGAGCCGGAGCTCGTCAGCGTCTGCACGCCGGACGCGACCCACGGCGCGGTCCTGGAGCTGGTCCTGCGCGCGCCGTCGGTGCGCGGCGTGCTGGCCGAGAAGCCGCTGGCGGCCGGCGCCGAGGAGGCTGCCGCCCTGGTCGCACTGGCACGCGAGCGCGACGTCGTGCTGAGCGTGAACTACTCGCGCCGGTTCGCACCGCCGATCGTCGCGGTCGCCGGCGCCGTGCGCGGCGGGGCGCTCGGGACGCTGCAGCACGTGCACGGGATCTACGGCAAGGGCCTGCGCCACAACGGGACCCACTGGCTCGACCTGCTGCGGATGCTCGCCGGCGAGCCGGAGTCGGTCCGCGGCTGGGACCGGCTCGGCGAGTCCGGCGACGACCCGACGCTCGACGCCGAGCTGACGCTGGGCGGCGGCGTGGGCGCGCGCCTGGCCGCGCTGGACCACGCCGCGTTCACCGCCTTCGAGCTCGACCTGATCGGCACCGCCGGGCGCATCCGGCTCGCCGACGCGGGGCACCGCATCGAGCGCTTCGGGCTGGCGGCCGACGCGCGCCACGCGGGCTACCGGATCCTGTCGGCGGAGCCCGCCGAGCACGCGGGCCTGCGCGACGCGCTGCTACACGCCGTCGGCGACCTCGCGCGCGCCGTGCACGCAGGCGGCGCCCCGGGCGCCGAGCCCGCGTGCACCGGGGCCGACGGCGTCCGCGCGCTCGCGCTGGCCGAGGCGATCGCCGCCTCGGCGGCGGATGGCGGCAGGCCGGTGGACACCATGGCTCAACCGCTGCAGACGCCGTGCCGATGACCCCGCCATGGCCGGTCTCCCCCCATCCGCCCCACCGATGACGTCGCTCGCGCTCCACGGCGGCGACCCCGTGCGAGACCGCCCGTTCCCCGATCGTCCCGGGCTCGGCGCCGAGGAGCGCGAGGCCGTCGACGCCGTCATGGCCTCCGGCGTGCTGTCGCAGTACCTCGGCGCCTGGCACGAGGACTTCCACGGCGGCCCGCGCGTCAAGGCGCTGGAGGCGGCGTGGGCGCAGCGCTTCGGCGTCCGCCACGCGCTCTCGATGAACTCGGCGACCTCAGCGCTTTACGCGGCGGCCGCGGCGGCCGGGGTGGGCCCCGGCGACGAGGTCATCGTGTCGCCGTACACGATGACGGCCTCGGCGGTCTGCGCGCTGGTGCACGGCGCGGTGCCGGTCTTCGCCGACGTCGACGCCGACACGTTCTGCCTGGACCCCCAGTCGGTCCGGGCGCGGATCACCCCGCGCACCAAGGCGATCGTCGCGGTCGACCTCTTCGGCCTGCCGGCGCCGATGGACGCGCTGATGGCCATCGCGCGCGAGCACGGGCTCACGCTCATCGAGGACGCCGCCCAGGCGCCGGGCGCCAGCTGGCAGGGGCGGTCCGCCGGGACGCTCGGCCACATCGGCGTCTACAGCCTCAACTACCACAAGACGATCCACTGCGGTGAGGGCGGCATCGCGGTCACCGACGACCCGCGCCTCGCGCAGCGGCTGGCGCTGGCCCGCAACCACGGCGAGGCGGCGGTCGAGGCGATGGGCTCCACCGAGTACGACGTCCTGGGCTGCAACTACCGGATGGGCGAGATCGAGGCGGCCATCGCCCGGGTCCAGCTCGACCGGTTGGAGTCGCTGACCGCTCCGCGCATCGCCCACGCCGAGCACCTGAATGCGCGACTCGCCGACCTCGAGGGCATCACGAGCCCGCACGTTCCCGAGGGCGCGCGCCACGTGTACTACCTGTACGTCAACCGGCTCGACCCGGACGTGCTCGGCGTGTCGCGGGCGGCGTTCGCCGCCGCGCTCCGTGCCGAGGGCGTGCCGGTCGTCGAGGGCTACGTCGCCCCGCTGTACCGCCAGCCGCTGTACCGCCGCCGCGCCGCCGCCGCGCTCCGCGGCGCCGACGTCCCCGACTACGCCGACGGCCTCTGCCCGGTGACCGAGCGCCTGCACGACCACGAGGTCCTCTACCACCCGCACATCCACGCGGGGCTCACGGAGGCCGACGTGGAGGACATCGCCCAGGCCTTCCGCAAGGTGCACCGCCACCGGGCGCGGCTGGCTTGAGGCTGCTGGTCGTCTGCCACGACGCCGGCGGCGCGGAGCTCATCGCCGCGTGGCTGGCCACCGAGCCGCATCCCGGCGCCTCCGTCTGCGCCGTCCTCGGCGGGCCGGCGGTCGGCGTGTTCGCCCGGACCCTGGGTCCCGAGCTCGACGTCCGCGCCGCGCTGCCGTCGCTCGACGGCATCGACCTGCTGGTCTGCGGGTCCAGCGGCGCGGCGGAGCTGGAGCGACGGGCGGTCGTCGCGGCGCGGGCCGCGGGCGTGCCCAGCGCCGTGTGGCTCGATCACTGGGGCGGCTACCGCGACCGCTTCGTCGTCGACGGCACGCTCGTGCTGCCCGACGAGGTCTGGGTCGCCGACCCCGAGGCGCAGCAGCTGGCGCGCGCCGCCCTCCCCGGCGCGGAGATCCGGCTGCGGGGCAACCCGTACCTGGATCGCATGGTCGCCGAGATCCGCGAGCTGGAGGCCGGCGGCGCGGACCGGCCGGGCCCGGGCGCCGGTCCGCGGGTCCTCTACGTCACCGAGCCGACCTCGGAGGCCGCCCGGCGCCTGACCGGCGACCCGCTCGCCTGGGGCTACGACGAGCGCGACGCGCTGAGCGCGTGGCTGCGAGCGGCGTCGGCGCAGCCGCAGCCGCCGGCCGCGGTCCGGGTCCGCGTGCACCCGGCCGAGACGCCGGAGAAGTACGCCGCGACGCTCGAGGCCGGTGCGGGCCGGCGTCCCGTTCCCATCGCGTTCAGCGCCGGCACCACGCTGGCAGCGGACGTCGCGTGGGCCGACGTCGTCGTCGGCTGCGACACCATGGCCATGGTCGTTGGCCTGGCCGCCGGGCGGCGCGTCGTGTCCTCGATCCCGCCGGGCGGGCGGCCGCTGACGCTGCCGTTCGCGGCGATCGAGCGGTTCGCGCCGCCCGGCGGCCGCCCGGCCTGACGGCCGCGGCGCTCAGCCGCCGCTGCCGGTGGTGTCCGTGAGGCGCCGGCTGGGCGGGATCGCGCCCGCGATCGCCAGCAGGTCCTGCACCGACAGCCACTGGTCGTTCGTGTCGGAGGCGTAGCGGAAGCCGTCGGACAGCTCGCCGCCGCGCGCCGGGGCCGGCGTGGGCCGGTAGGGCAGGATCACGTAGCGGTCGCCCAGGTCGAACGAGTTGCGCGCCTCGTCCTCGGTCAGCAGCACCTCGTGGAGCTTCTCGCCGGGCCGCACGCCGGTGATCTCGCGCTCGACGCCCGGGGCCAGCGCGTCGGCCACATCCGTGATGCGCATGCTCGGGATCTTGGGGACGAACGTCTCGCCGTCCTCGACCAGCGGCAGGCAGCTGAGGACGAACTCCACGGCCTCCTCCAGCGTGATCCAGAACCGCGTCATCCGCTCGTCGGTGATCGTCACGTGGCCGGCCGCGGCCTGCTGCTTGAAGATCGGGATGACGCTGCCGCGGCTGCCCATCACGTTGCCGTAGCGCACGGACGCGAACCGGGCGGGCGTGCCGCCGGCGTAGACGCCGGCCTGCGCGAAGATCTTCTCGGCGCAGAGCTTCGTGGCCCCGTAGAGGTTGGCGGGGTTGACCGCCTTGTCGGTGCTCAGCGACACGGTCAGCGGGACTCGGTTGTCCATGGCGGCGCTGATGACGTTCTGCGCGCCGAGGATGTTCGTCTGCACCGCCTCGAACGGGTTGTACTCGCAGGCCGGGACCTGCTTGAGCGCCGCCGCGTGGACGATGACGTCGACGCCGCGGGTCGCGACGCGCAGCCGCTCGAGGTCACGCACGTCGCCCAGCAGCAGCCGCAGGCGATCGTCCTGGATCGTGCGCTCCAGCTCGGACTGCTTGAGCTCGTCACGGCTGAACGCCCGCACGGACGCGACGTCGTAGCGCTCCAGCACCGTCCGCAGAAACGCGGTGCCGAAGGAACCGGTCGCGCCGGTGACCAGCAGGGTCTTGCCGTTGAGATCCATGACGTCCAGGTCGGGGGTCGAAAGTCGCGCGCCAGTCTATGGCCGCCCCCGGCGGCCCGGGCTGCCATGCAAGACTGCCGCCCCATGAACCGCGTCGCGGTGGTCCAGGCGCGCATGACGTCGACGCGGTTGCCGGGCAAGGTGCTGATGGACCTCGGCGGCCGGCCGATGCTCGAGCGCCAGCTCGCGCGGCTGGCGCGCAGCGAGCGCGTCGACGAGATCGTCCTCGCCGTCACCGACAACCCCGAGGACGAGCCGCTCGTGGAGCTCGCGCGCACGCTCGGCGTCCGCTGGCACCGCGGCAGCGAGCACGACGTGCTGGATCGCTACGTCGGCGCGGCGCGCGAAGCCTCCGCCGACCTGGTGGTGCGCGTCACCTCCGACTGCCCGTTGATCGACCCCCGCGAGGTCGACGTCGTCGTCGCGGCCCTGGAGGAGCGGCCCGCCCGGTACGACTACGCCGCCAACAACCTGGAGCGGGACCTGCCGCGCGGGCTGGACTGCGAGGCGCTGTGGGCCGACGTCCTGGAGCGCATGGGGCGGATGGCGACGTCGAGCCCCGCGCGGGAGCACGTGACGTGGTTCTGCCACGCCGAGCGCCCGGAGCTCTTCGAGCGCCACACGGTCCGGCGCCCCTATGACGCGGCCGACCTGCGCTGGACGGTCGACACGCCCGAGGACCTCGCGCTGATGCGGCGGCTGTACGCGGAGCTCGGGCTCGCCGACCACGACCCCGGCCTCGACCTGATCCTCGCCCACGTCCGTGCCCATCCCGAGCTGGCCGCGCTCAACGCGCACGTCGCCCAGAAGGATCCGCGGGCGTGAGCACCGCCCGCGGCCCGATCCTCTTCCTCGGACGCTCCGACTCTCCTGTGCTGGCGCACCTGCGGGCGGTCGAGCGCGACGTCCGCGCGCTGGACGCCGACGCGCCGTTGACGCCGGCGCTGCTGGCCGAGCAGGACCCGTGGCGGGTCGTCAGCCACGGCTACCGGCGGATCCTGCGGCGCGACGTGCTGGACGTCCTGCCCGGCCGCATCGTCAACCTCCACATCGCGCTGCTGCCGTTCAACCGCGGCGCGGACCCCACGCTGTGGAGCGTGCTGGAGGACACGCCCGCGGGCGTGACGATCCACCACATCGACGAGGGCGTCGACACGGGCGACGTGATCGCCCAGCGGGAGGTGGCGCTCGCCGGCCATGACACGCTGGCCACCGCGTACGCGCGGCTGCAGGAGGCGATGGCGGCGCTGTTTCGCGAGCAGTGGGAGGCGATCGCGGCCGGGACGGCGGCGCGGCGCCCGCAGCCCCCGGGCGGGACCGCGCATCGCGTCGCCGACCGCGACGCCGTCGCCGCGTTGCTCACCCGGGGATGGGACACGCCGGTGGGCGAGCTGCGCGGGGCGCGGCGGCGGCCCTGGTAATGAGCCGCGCGGAAACGCGCGACCCACTAGAGCTGCCCGATCAGGCCCGCCACGCGCAGGGCGCCGAAGCCGTCCACGGTCTCGCGCCCGGCGCGCGCCAGGGCCGCGCGTGCCGGCGCGTCGCCCAGTAGCGCGCCCAGCGTCGCGCCGACCGTGGCGCCGTCGGCGGCGCGCACCGCGCCCGCCCGCGTCACGACGTCGAG
The DNA here is from genome assembly GCA_033855515.1 of Baekduia sp. GTDB lineage: Bacteria > Actinomycetota > Thermoleophilia > Solirubrobacterales > Solirubrobacteraceae > Baekduia. The sequence continues at coordinate 3,384 of JAWVGD010000436.1, read as the reverse complement.
CTGCGCGCGCTGGTTGTCGACCACCGCCAGGGCGACGCACGGCGTCCCCGCGCACAGCGTCTCCAGCATCGTCTGGCCCGCCGCGGTGACGACGAGGTCGGCGGCCTGGAGCTCGTCGACCATCCGGGGCGGCGTGCGCACGGCCGCGACGCCGGGCGGCAGCCGCTCGTCGGTGTAGGGCCCGAGCAGCGCGGCGACCTCGACGCCGGGGGCGGCGCCGCGGACCGTCGCGGCCAGCGCGGACAGGCCGCCGGCCGCGCCCGCGCCGGTGGCGACGAGGATCCGGCGCACCTCGGCCGCCACCGGCCGCGGCGCCACGCCCCAGAACATCGGGCGCAGGCACGCCAGCCGCGGGCCTTCGGGGCCGCTCAGCGTGATCGCCAGCGCGACGTCGCCGGGCGGGTCGCCGACCCCGTCCCAGAACGCCGCGACGGGGCGCGAGCCGGCCAGCGCTGCGACGTCGGCGCGGTAGGAGTCCACCAGCAGGGGGCCGTCGCCCGGCGGCGGCGCGTCCCCGGTGGGCGCCCACACGACCCCGTCGTGCTCGACGGGGTGCTCGCTGCAGACGTGCGTCGTGACGGCATGACCCCGAGCGCGCAACGCGGCGGCCACCGCGCCGGCGCGGCTGAGGTGCCCGAGGCCGATCGTCGGGCCGGCGTCGGCGAGCACGGTGACCGGCGTGGGCGGCACAGCGCGCACCCTATCCGCGCGGCGCGGCCGCCCCGGGGCCTCGCGCCGATCACGGGCTAGGGGAACACTGGCCCAGAGGGCCAGGTTCCCTTGCGGGTGTTCGCCCAGGGGGCGAAACCCGCGGTCCAGTAGGGACCCGGGCTCCAGTGGGCCCACTAGGCTTCCCGTTGTGCCGGTCCCCCTGTTCGACCCCGCGTCCCCGCTGGTTCCGCTGCGCGCGGAGCTCCGCGCCGCGATGGATCGCGTGGTGGACGGCGGCCAGTTCGTCCTCGGGGCGGAGGTCGAGGCCTTCGAGCGCGAGTGGGCCGCCTACCTGGGCGCCGGTCACGCGATCGGCGTCGCCAACGGCACCGAGGCGATCACGATCGCGCTGCGCGCGCTGGGCGTCGGGCCCGGCGACGAGGTCGTCGTCCCGAGCTTCACGTTCTGGGCCAGCGCCGAGGCGATCCCGCCGACGGGCGCCACGCCCGTCTTCTGCGACGTCGACCCCGACACGATGTGCGTGACGGCCGAGACCGTGAAGGCCGCGCTGACACCGAAGACCAAGGCCGTCATCGCCGTGCACCTGTGGGGCAACGTCGCGCCGGTGGCGGAGATCGAGGCGCTCGGCGTCCCGGTCGTGGAGGACGCGGCGCAGGCGGCGGGGACGACGGCCGCCGCCGGGCGCCCCGGCGCGCTCGGCACGATCGCGACGTTCTCGTTCTACCCCTCCAAGAACCTCGGGGCCTTCGGGGACGGCGGCGCGATCACGTGCCGCGACGCCGACGTGGCCGAGCGCGTGCGGACGCTGCGCTTCCACGGGTCGCACGACAAGCAGGACTACGTCACCGTCGGTTACAACAGCCGCCTCGACGAGCTGCAGGCCGCGATCCTGCGCGTGCAGCTCCCCCACCTCGATGGGTGGGCGGCGGCCCGCGCCGCCGCGGGGGACCGCTACGCGCAGGCGCTCGAAGGGCTCGTCGCGCTGCCGCGGCCGACGCCGGGCAGCCGGCCGGCCTGGCACCTGTACGTCGTCCGCCATCCGGAGCCCGGCGGGCTGCTGTCGGCGCTCCAGGCCGAGGGCATCGGCGCGCGCTCGTACTACCGCGTGCCCGTGCACGCGCAGCCGCCGATGGCGCGCTGGGCCCCGGCGCACGAGCTGCCCGGCACGGCCGAGGCCGCCCGCACGCACTTGGCGATCCCGATGTCGGCGGCGCTGCGGGCCGACCAGGTCGACGCGGTGGCCGCGGTGATCCGCGGCGCGGGCCTGCCCGTCTCGTGAAGGTCTGGTTCGACCTCACGAACTCGCCGCACGTCCTGGTCCTGCGCCCGCTGATCGAGGCGCTCCAGGCCGATGGGGCGGAGGTGGCGGTGACCGCGCGCGACTTCGCGCAGACCGTCGCGCTGTGCGAGCGCTTCGGCATCGACTGCGAGGTCATCGGCCGCCATCGCGGCGCCCGGCTCGGGGCCAAGGCCATCGGGTTGGCCGACCGGTCGCTCGCGCTCGCGCGCTTCGCCCGGGGGCGCGGGTTCGACCTGGCGATCGGGCACGGCTCCAACGACGTGACCGTCGCGGCGTTCGCGCTGCGGATCCCGCGCTCGACGATGTTCGACTACGAGTGGGCGACCGTGCAGCACACGGTCAACTGCCGGCTGGGCAACGCGGTGGTCGTGCCCGACGCGATCCCGCCCGAGCGCCTGGACCGCTACGGGGCGCGGGGCAAGCTGCAGCGCTACGCGGGGCTCAAGGAGGAGTACTACCTCGCGGACTTCCGTCCCGACGCCGCGGTGCTCGACGAGTTGGGCGTCGACGCCGCGCAGCCGCTGGCGGTCGTGCGGACGCCGCCGTCGGTGTCGCTCTATCACCGCTTCGAGAACGACCTCTTCGCCCAGGTGCTCGTCGCGCTGCGCGAGCAGTCGCAGGTCGTCGTCCTGCCGCGGGTGGCCGACCAGCGCGCCGAGCTCGAGCGCGCGGGCGGCTTCATCATCCCCGAGCGCGCCATCGACGCCCAGTCGCTGATCGCCTTCAGCGACCTGGTCGTCAGCGCCGGCGGCACCATGAACCGCGAGGCCGTCGCGCTCGGCACGCCGGTCTTCACGACGTTCGAAGGGCGGCTGGGTGCCGTCGACGAGCGCCTGATCGCCGATGGCCGGCTGCAGAAGCTCGAGTCCGCCGCCGAGGTGCGGGTGGTCAAGCGCACCGCCGGGTCGGCGGCTGAGCGCATCCGCCGCGACCCGCGTGCGCTGCTCGCGCTGGCGATGGCCCCGCTGCACGCCTGAGGGCGCGCGCCGCGGCCGGCGCGAGCATTGCGCAGGGTTGGTGAGCATTACGGGCCGCCCACTGGACGCCCGTCCTATGGACACGCCGTCGCGTGCCCAGGACGATGGACGCGGCCGACGTCCTGCAGGGGGACGTCCCGAGCGGAGATGGCGCGATGCGAGCAGGCGTGAGGGCAGCGAGAGCGATCGGCGTCGCGGGGATCGCGCTGGTCCTCGGCGGCAGCGGGGTGGCGGGCGCCCAGGCGCCCGTCGACACGACGCCGCCGACGGCCACGCCCACCGGTGCCTGGCACGACCTCGCCGACCACTACGTCAACGGCGCCGGGACCGTCGCGATCACGCTCAACGGCGCCGACGCCGGGTCCGGCGTGCTGCGGCTCACCTTGCAGGAGGTCCGCGTCGGGCAGCTGGAGTCCGTCGACGCGCCGTGCGCGA
>JAWVGD010000435.1:0-4940 GCA_033855515.1 Baekduia sp. | reverse complement strand
GGGCGCCGCGGTACAGCTCGCCGTCGACGACGATCCCCATGCCGATCCCGGTGCCGATCGACAGGTACACGAAGTTCGCCACGTCGCGCCCGCGGCCGTAGGCGCGCTCGCCCAGCGCGGCCAAGTTGGTGTCGTTGTCGATCGCGAGGCTCGGCGTCAGCGCGGCGCGCAGCTCGTCGACCAGCCCCGGCCGGGTCCAGCCCGGCAGGTTCGGCGCGTAGCGCAGCCGCCCCGTCGCCGGGTCCAGGACCCCCGGGCTGCCCACGACGGTGTGCACGACGTCCGACCACGGGACGCCCGCCTCGGCCACGACCTCGTGGACCAGGTCGTGGACGCGGGCGACCAGCGCGGCGGAGCTGCGGGCGCGGCTGCGCTCGTCGCGGCGCCCGACGACCTCGCCGGCCAGGTCCGCGATCGCCACGCGCACCCAGGAGCGGCCGACGTCGACGCCCGCGACGTGCGCGGCGGTCGGGTTGAGCTCGTACAGCAGCGCCGAGCGGCCCCGCTCACCGGTTCGCCGGCCGGCGGTCCGCACCAGCCCGGCGCGCTCGAGGTTCGTCAGCGCCTGGCCCACCGTGGGCTTGGAGAGCCCCGTCCCCTGCGCCAGCTCGGTCCGGGACGTCGGCCCGGCGGCGCGCAGGCGCTCGAGGACCGCACGCTCGTTGATGGCCCGCAGCAGCCGCGGGCGACCGGGGCGCAGGTGCTCGTCGGCGGCCACGGCCGCAAGCGTACACAGCGTTCGAGCGACTCCTCCGATGGGCCTTGACGCCGCCCCATTTGGAAAGTAGGTTTCCTATCTCTGCCGATGACGCCTTGCCCCGCCCCCTCGGACTTCGTCGTCGCCGTCGACTTCGGCGGCACGAAGCTGGACGTCGCGACGGCGACGCTCGACGGCCGGATCCTCGCGACCGAGCGCCTGCAGACCGACGCCGCCGGCGGCGCCGACCAGGCCGTGGCCCGCGCGCTGGACTGTGCCCGCGCGCTGTGCGCGACGACCGCCGTGACCACCGGCGGCCGGCTCGTGTCCGCGGGCGCCTCGAGCCCCGGCATCGTCCTCGAGGACCGCATCCTGCTGGCGCCCAACGTCCCGGGCTGGACCGAGCTCCCGCTCGCCGCCCGCTTCCGCGAGGGGCTGGAGCTCGACACCGTCGTCACCGGGACCGACGTCAAGGCCGCCACGCTGGCCGAGGCGCGCTGGGGCGCCCTGGCCGGCGCCGACCCCGGCGTCTTCCTCAACCTCGGCACCGGGCTCGCCGCCGGCCTGGTCATCGGCGGGCGCATCCTGCTCGGCGCCAACGGCGCGGCCGGCGAGATCGGCTACGCGCTGCGCGGCGTGCACGACGACACCGGCGCCGCCGATGGCCACGCGCCGCTGGAGGAGTACGCCGGCGGCCGCGCGCTGGGCGAGCGCGGTACGCGCCTGCTCGGCGGCGCCCCGCTGAGCGCGGCCGACGTCATCGCCCGCGCCGAGACCGACCTCGACGCCCGCATGCTCGTCGACGAGACGTTCGCCGAGCTGGCCGTCCACGTCGCCAACCTCGCGGTCCTGCTGGACCCGGCGAGGATCGCCGTCGGCGGCGGGCTCATGAACAGCTCCGGCCTCGTCCTGGCCGCCCTGCGACGGCGGGTCCGTCAGGCCGTGCCGTTCCCGCCGGAGGTCGTCGCCGCCCACTTCGTCCACGACGCCGCCCTGCGGGGCGCGATCGCGCTCGCCATCGACGCGCGGGCCGCGACGGCCGCGATCGTGGCCGAGCCGGTCCACCCCATGGCGCCGGCCGCCGCCGGCCCACCTGACCCCGACGCATCGCCCGACCTGCGCAAGGTCACCGAGACCCACTGATGTACGAGGAGGAGCTGCACCCATGAGACCCACCCCGAGGAGCGCGCTGGCGGCGCTGGCGTGCCTGGCTGCGACGGCGGGCCTGACCGCCTGCGGCAGCAGCAACAACAACAACGCCAAGTCCAGCGACACGAGCACCACGAAGGCCGCGAGCAGCGGCGGTGGCAAGGGCGGCACGATCGCCCTCCTGCTGCCCGAGACCAAGACGACGCGCTACGAGCTGCACGATCGTCCGAGCTTCGTCGCCAAGGTCCAGGCCCTGTGTCCGGACTGCAAGATCGACTACGGCAACGCCAACCAGGACCCGGTCCGCCAGCAGCAGCAGGCCGACGCGGCGATCACCAAGGGGGCCAAGGTGCTCGTCCTCGACGCCGTCGACGCCCAGGCGGCCGTCGCCATCGTCAACCGCGCCAAGCAGGCCGGCACGCCGGTCATCGCCTACGACCGCCTGATCACGGGCGCCCCGATCGACTACTACGTGTCGTTCGACAACGTCAAGGTCGGCAAGCTCCAGGCCCAGACGCTCGTCGACAAGATCGGCGCCGCGGGCAAGGGCAAGTCGATCGTGATGATCAACGGCTCGCCGACCGATCCCTCGGCCGGCGACTACAAGAAGGGCGCGCACTCGATCCTGGACACCGCCCAGGTCAAGATCGGCAAGGAGTACGACACGCCGGACTGGAGCCCCGACAAGGCCCAGCGCGAGATGGAGCAGGCGATCACGGCGCTCGGCAAGAAGCAGATCGTCGGCGTCTACTCCGCCAACGACGGCATGGCGTCCGGCGCCATCGCGGCCATGAAGGGCAACGGCGTCGACCCCAAGACGCTCCCGACGACCGGGCAGGACTCCGAGGTCGCCGCGATCCAGCGCATCCTCGTCGGCGACCAGTACATGACCATCTACCTGGCCATCAAGAAGCAGGCCGAGACGTCGGCGCAGATCGCCGTCGCACTGGCCAAGGGCCAGCCGGTCCCCGCCGGCCTGGTCAACGCCAAGACCGACAACGGCGCGGGCCAGATCCCCTCGGTCCTGCTCGCCCCGACCGCGGTGACCAAGGCCAACATCAAGGACACGATCGTCGCCGACGGCTTCCTGACGCCGAAGGAGATCTGCATCAACAAGGTCGCGGCGGCCTGCAAGACCGCCGGCATCCAGTAGACCCCCGTCCGAGGCCCGGATCCGCACCGGCGTCCGCCGGTGCGGGCCGGGGCCTTCGACCCACGCGACCCCGGGACCGACCGGGTAGGGTCGGCTCCTTCGCACCACCCGTCTCACGAGGAGCCCATGGGCAAGGACACGTCCGTCATCGAAGCCGTGCTGCGCGACGCGCGCGACCCGCTGCTGGAGGCGTGGGTCACCACGCAGCTCGGTGGGCCGGGCGTCCGCACCGACCTCCTCGGCGAGGGCGAGCTGCGCACCGACAGCCGGCGCTTCCTGGAGGCACTGGGCGAGGCGGTGGCCCAGGCGCCGTCGACCACCGACCTGACCGGCCCGGAGTGGGCCGGCGTGCGGGAGCATCTGACGACGCTGTCGCGCGCCCGCGCGACGCAGGGCTTCACGCCCACCGAGACGGCGACCTTCATCTTCTCGTTCAAGCGGCCGCTCTTCGCCGAGCTGCGGAGTCGGCTCGACGGTGACGCCGAGGGCCTCGTCGCGGCGATGTGGGAGGCCACCGAGCTGCTCGACAGCCTGGGCCTGTTCACCTCCGAGGCCTACCTGCGCTCACGCGAGGACGTCATCCGCCGCCAGCAGGACGAGCTCATCGAGCTCTCCACGCCGGTCGTCAAGCTCTGGGACGGCGTCGTGGCGCTGCCGCTGATCGGCACGCTGGACAGCGCCCGCACGCAGGTCGTCATGGAGAGCCTGCTGGAGAAGATCGTCGAGACCGACTCGACGATCGCGATCATCGACATCACGGGCGTCCCGACGGTCGACACGCTCGTCGCCCAGCACCTGCTGAAGGCCGTCGCCGCCGCGCGGCTCATGGGCGCCGACTGCATCATCAGCGGCATCCGGCCGCAGATCGCCCAGACGATCGTGCACCTGGGCCTCGACCTGTCGGAGGTCACGACCAAGGCGAGCCTCGCCGACGCCGTGGTCGTCGCGCTGCAGCGGACGGGCTACGCGATCACCCGCCGCCGCGCCCCGGCGTCCTGAGGCCATGATGGACGGCTCGCGCATCCCGATCCTCAAGCTCGGGCACCTGCTGCTGGTGACCATCCAGGTCGACATGCACGACCGGATGGCCGTCGCGCTGCAGGACGACCTGACCAAGCGGATCGTGGAGACCGGCGCCCGCGGCGTCCTCATCGACATCTCCGGCCTGGAGCTCGTCGACTCGTTCATCGGGCGGATGCTCTCCGACATCGCCGCGATGGCCCGGGTGCTCGACGCCCAGACCGTCGTGGTGGGCATGCGCCCCGCGGTCGCGATCACGCTGGTGGAGCTGGGCCTGTCGCTGCCCGGCGTCCAGACGGCGCTCACGGTCGAGCGCGGCATGGCGCTGCTGCCCGCCCCCTCGACCCCCGGCGACGACCCCTTCGGCCTGGAGGAGGACGAGCGTCCTGGCGACTGAGACCATGCTGCCGCTGCGGACCGACGAGGACGTCGTCCGCGCGCGCCATCACGTTCGCGGGCTGGCGCAGCAGGCCGGCCTGCGCCTCATCGACCAGACCAAGCTCGTGACCGCCGTCAGCGAGCTCGCCCGCAACACCGTCGTCCACGGCGGCGGCGGGCAGATGTCGGCCGGCCTGGCCCAGGAGGGCGGCCGCACCGGCGTGTGGGCGAGCTTCGAGGACGACGGGCCGGGCATCCCGGACATCGAGCTGGCCATGCGCGGCGGCTACACCACCGGTGACGGACTGGGCCTCGGCCTCGGCGGCGCCAGGCGGCTGGTGCACGACTTCGACGTTCGCTCGGCCGTCGGCGAAGGCACGACCATCCGCGTGACGTCGTGGCGCTGATCCCGCTACGGCTCCGCGTCGACGACCCGTCAGGCGTGGCCCCCGCCCGCCGCGCCGCCGAGCGCCTCGCCGAGGACGTCGGCCTCGGCGAGCAGGCCCGCGGCGAGGTGGCGATCGTCGTCACCGAGCTGGCCAC
>JAWVGD010000434.1:0-3551 GCA_033855515.1 Baekduia sp. | reverse complement strand
CGCGGCGCCAGCGAGGCCTCTCGGTCCGGCTCGTGGTCAACCAGCTCGTGCGCCTCGAGGACCGGCTCATGCTGGCGCTGTGGAGCCTGGCCGAGCGCTGGGGGCGCGTGACGCCCGACGGCGTGCTGGTCCCGATGGCCCTGACCCACAGCGCCCTCGGGCGCCTCGTCGGCGCCCGGCGGCCGTCGGTCACCTCCGCCCTCGGCGACCTCTCGCGCGACCGCCTGCTGGAGCGCACGGAAGACGGCTGGCTGCTGCGCGGCGACCCCGCGCACCTCGTGGACCCGGTGACCGAGCGGCTGGTCTCGCCGGTGTAGGGGCCGCGCGCGGCCCGCGGGTGGCGGGGCGGGGCGCGTTCACGTGTCGATTGCCCGTAAACGCGCCCCGGACTGCGCCGACATCCAAACGCCCGCGGACGACCCCGGGCGCGCGCGCCCTCGCTCAACCGCGGGCAGCGCCCGCGCCGTCCCGGCACCGCGGCGGCCCGTCGGTAGGCTGGCGCGCATGGAGGAGGGGCACGTCACCTGGGCGCAGAACGGCGACGCCAACATCGCCTATCGGGTCTTGGGCGATGGCCCCGTCGACCTCGTCTTCCTCGGCGGCATGAGCTCCCACATCGAGGTGCTGCTGGAAGAGCCGGGGCTGCGCCGCTGGTGGGAGCGCCTCGGCGCCATCGCGCGGGTGATCCTGATCGACCGGCGCGGCTCGGGGATGTCGGACCGCACCGATGGGCCGCTCAGCCTCGAGGACGAGGTCGGCGACCTCGACGCGGTCCTCGACGCCGTCGGCTGCGACCGCGTGGTCGTCCAGGCGTATGCCGCCGGCGGCCCCTTCGCGGTCCACTACGCCGCGCGCCGTCCGAACCGGATGCTGGCGCTGGTGCTCTACGCGTGCATCGTCGCCACCGAGCGCGACGAGGAGGTCACGTGGGCCGACACACCGGCGGGCCGCCGGGAACGCTTCGAGGGCGTCCTCGCCAACTGGGGGACGGGCGCCAACCTCGACGACATGGCGCCGAGCGCGGCCGACGACCCGCGCGTGCGCGAATGGCTCGGCAAGCTCGAGCGGCAGTCCTCGACGCCCGCCGGGATGCTGCGCCTCGCCGAGAACCTCCAGGGCGTCGACGTGCGCCCGCTGCTGCCCACGCTGCGCCTCCCGACGCTCGTGCTGCACCGCACCGGCGACCGGCTCATCGACGTGGGCCATTCGCGCCTGCTGGCCCAGCGCATCCCGGGCGCGCGCCTGGTCGAGCTGCCCGGTCACGACAGCCTGCCGATGATCGGCGACACCGACGCGCTGCTGGGCGAGATCGAGGAGTTCCTGACCGGGAGCCGGACCACGATCAGCGGGCTGCAGCGGCGGCTGCTGACGATCTTGTTCACCGACATCGTCGACGCGACCGGCCACGCCGCGCGCATGGGGGACGCGCGCTGGCGCGACCTGCTGGCCGCCCACGACGACGCGATCCGCCGCGAGGTCGAGCGCTACGGCGGGCGCGAGGTCAAGACGGTGGGGGACGGCTACCTGGCCGCGTTCGCGGGACCGCCGTCAGACGCCCTGCGCTGCGCGCGGACGGTCGTCGCGGCGGTCCGCGGCCTCGGGATCCGGCTCCGGGCGGGGCTGCACACCGGCGAGTGCGAGCTGATCGGCGACGACGTCGGCGGCATGGCGGTCCACATCGCCGCGCGCGTGTGCGACATGGCGGCGCCCGAGGAGGTCCTGACCTCGGGCACGGTCTACGGGACGGTGGTCGGGTCCGGGCTGGAGTTCGAGTCGCGCGGCGCGCACGAGCTGCGCGGCGTCCCCGGCCCCTGGCCGATCTTCGCGTTGCAACGCTGACCAATCGAGATGCACGAGAAGTTGCGGGACGCCGCTGCGCGGACGTCGCACCGCAACCTTGGAAGGCCGGCGCAGTTGCCTAGGGAAACGGAAACCAACAGGGAGGCTTCCATCCATGTTCCGCAAGTTCCGGTCCCAGGGACCGCTCGTCGTGGTCAGCGCAGTCGTGCTCGGCCTGCTCATCTCGTCCTTCGCCGTGGCGTCGGGTGAGGGCAAGAACCTGCTTCTCGGCAAGCGCAACCCGGGCTCCAACGCCAGCGCGGCGCTGAGCAGCGAGACGCAGATCATCGCCAACAACGGCACGTACGGCACGCGCCAGTCCAACAAGTCAGACAAGGGCGGCGGGGCCATCTACGGCTGCCGCTCGGGCCTGGGCGGGTCGGAGAAGGGCTTCAGCCCCTGCATCCGCTCCAGCAACCTGGCCAATGGCCGCGCGTTCGAGTTCTCCTCCAACGGCGGCACCGAGGTCGGCGAGATCACCTCGGGCAACACGAACGCCGCGCCGTTCACCACCAACGCCCACGGCGTGGCCACCGGCCTGAACGCCGACCAGGTCGACGGCAAGAACGCGGCCGACATCACCGCCGACGCGACGAAGGCCGCGGCCACCCAGGCCACGACCGACGCCACCAAGGCGGCGCAGGGCATGACGTCGCTGGCCGCCGTCGCGGCCGACGGCACGCTCGGCGCCAACCGCGGCGCCTCCGGCGCGGCGCGCGCCTCGGTGGGCACCTACAACGTCGTGTTCGCCAACGACATCTCGGCCTGCGCGATCCAGGGGACCGAGACCCAGTTCGAGGACGCCGGCGCCGTCGGCGTGCACCTCGGCGACGACAAGAAGACCGTCACCGTGCGCACCCGCAGCGGCGGCGGTCCGGCGGGAACCGACCCGGCGGTCATCGCCGACCGGGCGTTCAACCTCACGGTCAGCTGCTGAGCTGACGGCTCACGTCCCTCTCACGCGTGCCCGCACGCGTGAGAGGGACAGCCGCCACACCAGCACGCCCCAGTCCGCCAGCCCTCCGTACAGATGGCCAACCGGGCCGGTGTAGAGCCAGGCGAGGGCGCGTGTGACGGGGGAGGGGCGGCGTGCGGACATACGCCGCCTGACGCTATCTTCACTGGCCACATGGCCACCGCTGCGAAGTTGAAGACCACCATCGAGGAGCTGCCCGAGTCGCGCGTGCGGGTGGAGGCGGAAGTCCCCGCGCAGGAGGTCGCACGCCGCATCGCCGAGGCCGCCGGCAAGATGGGCCGCGATCTGCGTATGCCCGGGTTCCGCAAGGGCAAGGTCCCCGCACCGGTCGTCATCCAGCGCATCGGCCGCGAGGCCGTCCTGGACGATGCCGTCCGGGCGTCGCTGCCGCGCTGGTACGTCGAGGCCATCGACGAGGCCGGCATCCATCCCGTGGGCGAGCCCGACGTCGGCCTCGGCGACCTGCCCGGCGAGGGCCAGCCGCTGACCTTCACGATCGAGATCGGCGTGCGCCCGACCGCCACGCTCGGCGACATCTCGACGATCGACGTCGAGAAGCGCGAGCCGCAGGTCGACGACGCCGCCGTCGACGAGCAGGTCGAGACCCTGCGCCAGCAGCTCGGCCGCCTCGAGACCGTCGAGCGCCCGGCCGCCGAGGGCGACTCCGTCATCATCGACTTCAAGGGCTCCACCGAGGGCGAGGACGGCGAGCGCGACTACTTCGCCGGCGGCGAGG
>JAWVGD010000433.1:0-9129 GCA_033855515.1 Baekduia sp. | reverse complement strand
GGTCGGCGCCCGAGCGGCGCAGGAGCGCCTTGAGCCGCGCAACGAGCTCGTCGAAGTGAAACGGCTTGGTGAGGTAGTCGTCGCCGCCGGCGCTGAAGCCGGCGAGGCGATCGGTGACCGCGTCGCGCGCGGTGAGGAAGAGCACGGGGGCCGTGGTCCCGCGGGCGCGCAGCGCCTGGCAGACGTCGCGGCCGTCGGCGTCGGGGAGGCCGACGTCGACCACCAGGGCGTCGACCGTGTCGTGCGCGGCCACGAGCGCCGCGGCGCCGTCGCCGACGGCGGTCACCGTGAAGCCCTCCTCTTCGAGGCCGCGCGTGACCAGCGAGCGGAGCTCGGCGTCGTCCTCGACCACGATCAGGTGATGGGCGGCCACGCGCTCAGCGTAGTCGCAGCGAGATCTCCCGCACGCCGCTGGTCAGGAGTCATTCAGGGGCGCTGAGTGAGCACCGAGCCGTCGACGGTCGCCGGCGTCGCGTGACCGCTCAGCGCCAGCGTCAGGTCCAGCTCGCCGAGCATGGCGCGCAGCACGGCCCGGACACCGGCCTCCCCGCCGAGCGCCAGTCCCCACAGATACGGCCGGCCGAGCAGCGCCGCATCGGCTCCGAGCGCCAAGGCCTTCATGATGTCCGCGCCGCTGCGGATGCCGCTGTCGAAGAGGACGGTCAGCTCGTCGCCGACGGCGTCGACGACGCGCGGCAGCGCGTCGATCGCCCCCACGGCGCCGTCGACCTGGCGGCCGCCGTGGTTGGAGACGATCACGCCGTCGACCCCGCGCGCAAGGGCCTCACGGGCGTCGTCGGGATGGTTGATGCCCTTCAGGACCAGCGGCAGATCGGTCAGCGCCCGCAGGCGGTCCACGCCCGCCCAGGTCGCGCTCGGGTTGCTGAACTGCCCGACGAAGTGCCCGACGGCGCCCTGGGGATCCTCCTCCGGTGAACGCTCCAGCGCAGCGCGGAACACCGGGTCGGCGAGGTAGTTGGCGATCCCCACGGACTTCAGGAACGGCAGGTAGGCCTGGGCGAGGTCCCGCGGGCGCCACGCCAGCAGGGGCGTGTCGAGCGTCACGACGATCGCGCCGTAGCCCGCCGCCTCGGCGCGGGCGACGAAGCTCTCGGCCAGGTCATCGCTCTTGGGCCAATAGAGCTGGAACCAGCGTGGGGCGGCCGCGCCGCCGCCCGCCTCCGCGATCTCCTCCAGCGTGAAGGAGGACGCCGTGCTGGCGACCATCGGCACGCCGAGCGCCGCAGCCGCGCGGGCCACGGCCAGCTCGCCGTCGGGATGGATGATCGACTGGACGCCGACGGGCGCCAGCAGCAGCGGCGCCGGCATGGCGGTGCCCAGGACCGTGGTGCGGAGGTCGCGCGTCGCCACGTCGCGCAGCATCCGCGGGACGATCCGGTGGCGGCGCAGGGCCTCGAGGTTCTCGCGCTGGGTGTCCTCGCGGCCGGCGCCGCCGAAGACGTAGCCGAGCGCGCCGGGATCGAGCGCCTCGGCGGCGGCGCGCTCCAGCTCGTCCCAGGAGATCGGATGCTCGGGCAGCTCCCCGGCGAGCCCCCGGAGGTAGATCTCGTACTGGTAGTTGCCGAACGGGGTCGGCGCGGCGTCGGTCGCGGGGTCGCTCATGGCCGCAGGGACGCTACCCCACGGGTGACGAAGCGCATCGCGGGGTATGGATCGGCGCCATGGACGTCCCCGACGGCTTCTCCCCGTTTCCCGACCAGGGCCCGTTCCTGGAGCACATCGGCCCGATCTTCGTGCGCGAAGGCGACGGCGAGCTCGTGCTGGGGCTGCGGACCGAGGAACGCCACGCCAACCACCGCGGCACCGTGCAGGGCGGGCTGCTGTCGACGTTCGCGGACTTCGCGCTGGGCCGGGCGATCGAGGCCGACGCCGACGACGGCAAGGACCGCGCGACGGTCAGCCTCACCGTCGACTTCCTCAAGCCCGCGCGGCCCGGCGACTGGATCGAGTCGCGCACGCGCGTGGACCGCGTCGGCAGCACGCTGGCGTTCGCGGACTGCTCGCTGAGCGCCGGCGACCGCGAGATCGTCCGGGCGCGCGCGGTCTGGGTCGTCGCGGGCTGACACGACCGGGCCCAGCCTGGGCAGGCGGCGCCACCCGAGCGATTCAGCGACCCGCGGGCGCAACTTCCGCATGCTCCACGAGTCTCGAACCAGGATGCCGAGCCTGCGCCCCGCCACCGCCCTGCTCTCGCTGCTGACGGTCGCCGCCACGCTGCTGCCGGCGCCGCCCATGGCCGATGCGGCGCGACGTCCCGTCCCCCAACTGGCGGGCATCCGTTGCGTGCCGGCGACGAGCGCCGCCTGCCGCGCCGGCGTCGCCGTGCGCATCGGCCGCCAGGTCCAGCTGCGCGGCACGGGGCTGAAGGTCGGCCTGCGCGTCGCCTTCCGCTGGTCGCGCGGCGCGCTGGCGACCAAGCTGCATCGCGGCGCGCCGGGCTGGGTCGCGCGCGTGCCGGCGGGCGTCCGCCCCGGCAGCGTGACCGTCACCGTGCGCGATGCCGCCGGCCGGCGCTCCAACGCCAAGAAGCTCACGGTCGTCGCCGAGCCCAAGCCGGTGGTCCGGCCCGCGAGCACCGGCACCGGCGGGACGCCGGAAGCGTTCCGCGGCGATGGCATGTGGATCTGGGAGCTGCCGAAGACCGAAGGCGGCAACGTCGACGCGATCGCGGCGCGTGCCGCGGCGGCGCACGTCGGCACCGTGTTCGTCAAGGCCGGCGACGGCACGACGCCGTGGACGCAGTTCTCACCGCTGTTGGTCGGCGCGCTGCACCAGAGGGGCCTGCGCGCGTGCGCCTGGCAGTTCGTCTACGGCGCGGACCCGGCCGGTGAGGCGGCGGTGGCCGCGAACGCCGTCGCGGCGGGCGCCGACTGCTTCGTCATCGACGCCGAGTCGCAGTACGAGGGTCGCTACGCCGCCGCCCAGCAGTATGTGACGGCGCTGCGCAGCGCGGTGGGTCCGAGCTACCCGATCGGTCTGACGTCGTTCCCCTACGTCGACTACCACCCCAACCTGCCCTACTCGGTCTTCCTCGGGCCCGGCGCCGCGCAGGTCAACCTGCCGCAGGTCTACTGGAAGGACATCGGCGGGACCGTGGACGCGGTCAGCGCCCACACGCTCGCCCACAACCGGATCTACGGCGCGCCGATCGCGCCGCTGGGCCAGACCTACCAGAGCCCCTCGGACGCCGACCTGCGCCGCTTCCGGCAGATCTGGACCGCGTACGGCTCCGGCGGGCTGTCGTGGTGGAGCTGGCAGGCGACGCCGGCGGCGACCTGGGGCGTCCTGGGCGAGGCCGCGCCCGTCGCGACCGCCGAGCCGGATCCGGGCTGGCCCACGCTCGGCAAGGGCGCCAAGGGCGACGAGGTGCTCTGGCTGCAGCAGCACCTCACCACCAACTACCCGACCGTGACGGCGTCGGCCAAGTTCGACGACCCGACGATCGCGGCGGTCAAGGAGCTGCAGACCGCGGCCGGCCTGCCCGTGACCGGGACGACGGACTCGGTCACCTGGCAGGCCGTCCTGGCACTGCCGTTCAAGGCCGTCGACTGGACGGCGACCAGCGCGAAGACCGCGCGGGCCACCGCCGCCCGCCGCCACCGCCCGGAGATCCCGCGGGTCGACGCCGGCGGCTGACGGCGGCGAGCGCGCACCATCGCCGCCGCTGCGGCAAGATGGTGTCCATGTCCGCCGTGTCCCCGACGTACCGCTTTGTCATGGCCGTCTGCAGCCCCGCCGTGCGCTGGTGGGGCCGCCTCGAGGTCTCCGGCAGCGAGCACCTGCCGGCCGAGGGCCCGATCCTGCTCGCCGCCAACCACGACAGCTACTGGGATCCGGTGGCGATCGGCATCGCAGGCCTGCCCGAGCGCCAGATCCGCGCGCTGGCCAAGTCCTCGCTGTGGAAGCCCGGGCTCGGCAAGATCCTCGACGGCATGGGCCAGATCCCGATCGAGCGCGGCACGAGCGACACGCAGGCCTTCGGCCGGGCGATCGAGGAGCTGCGAGACGGCGCGTGCATCGGCGTCTTCCCTGAGGGCACGCGTTCGATGGGCCGCGTACTGCGGGCGCGCAGCGGGTTCGGCCGGCTGGCCGAGGCCGTGCCGGAGGCGACGATCGTCGGCTGCAGCGTCGAGGGCACGGTCGACATCCCGCGCTTCCCCAAGCGCCCGCGCGTGCGCGTGCGGTTCTTCGCGCCGCAGGGCGGGGCGCGGCGGCCGGACGAGAGCCCGGCCGGCTTCACGGCGCGGCTGATGGAGGAGATCCGGCGCCAGGCGCCGATCGCCCATGCGGGCCGCAAGCCCAAGCCGGCAGCGCCGGCGCCGGGCGGCGGCGGCGCCCCGGGCGAGCCGGCGGTGCCGGCGGCCGCCGGCACCGCCGACCAGGCCGGCACGCCGCAGGGATAGCTACAGCTTGACCAGCTCGCGCTCGCGCTCGCGGTCGGGCTGGACCTGCTTCTGGGCCTGGCGCTCGGGCGTGATCGTCACGATGTCGTGAGCGAGGCCGACGCGGGCCAGGCCGCTGATGACCAGGGCCGAGACGTCGACCTCCCGCCGGCGCAGGCCGTGCTTGGCCGAGCGCGGGAAGGCATGGTGGTTGTGATGCCACGACTCGCCGAGCGACGGGATCGCGAGCCAGGCCACGTTGGTGGACTTGTCCTCGACGTCGAACCGCCGCGTGCCGAAGTAGTGGCAGATCGAGTTGACCGACCACGTGATGTGGTGCAGCAGGAAGATGCGCACGAGGCCGCCCCAGATGTAGCCGCGCAGCGCGCCCTGCCACGTGAAGCCGTGCAGCGCGAAGCCGAGCAGCGTGGGGATCAGCAGCGACGCGAGGACGTAGAGCGGGAAGCGCTTGCCGATGCGCCGCATCGCCGGGTCCTCGTAGAGGTCGCGGGCGTACTTCTTCCAGTCCGCCTGGCCCTGGGTCTCCAGCAGCCAGCCGGTGTGGGCGTGCCACAGACCCCTGATGCCGCTGCCGTGGCCGACGTGCGGGCTGTGCGGGTCGCCCTCCTGATCGGTGTGGGCGTGGTGCTTGCGGTGGTCGGCCACCCAGTCCATGACCGAGCCCTGCACGGAGAGCTGGCCGAGTCCGGCGAAGGTGTGCTCCAGCCACGGCGTCGTGCGGAACGAGCGGTGGGTGAGGAGACGATGGAAGCCGATGGTCACGCCCAGGCCGGTGGCGAAGTACATGACGGCGAGGATTGCCAGGTCGGTCACGTCGACCCAGGAATTCCAGAGCAGGATGATGGCGGCCAGCACGCCCGCGAAGGGCACGACGACCCCCGCGAGGTTGGCGAGGCGTTCAGCGCGGTTCATGTCTTTGCACTGTGGCGCCAACGGCCCGCGGGTTCTTGTGCCCATCAAACGATCCGGCCCCGCCGAGTCTTGTGCGCAAGCTACAACTGGTCCGTGGCCCCTCGCGCGCGCACGAGCGCGTGCAGCGCCGCACGCCGCGCGCCGGCCCGGTAAACAGGGAGGAGTGCCCCGCCGTCGCCGCCGCCGTTCGATGTTCGCCTCGGGGTCGCCACGGCGCAGCGCGGGCGTTCCGTGGCTGGAGCCGGGCCACCGTGCTCGCCACCGGCCGGGCGGCGGCTACGGCAGTCGCGGGGGCAGCTACCGCAACGTCCGCCGGCGCAACCCCCTGGTCGTCCTGGTGCCGCTGCTGCTGCTGGTCGTCGCGGGCGGCGCGATCGCGCTCGTCCTCCGCCACCAGCAGAAGATCGACCGCCAGCGCACCGGCGCCGACCGTTTCGCCCAGGCATGGGCGCGCCGCGACACGACCGCGATGTGGAACGCGCTGGACGCCAAGAGCCAGCAGACCTATCCCCGTGCCCGGTTCGCGACGCTCGTCGCCCGCGCGGACACGGCTGCCACGGTGCAATCCAAGCGCATCGGCAAGCGCTCGGGGCCCAAAGGCGCGACGGTCACGTTTCCGGCCACGGCCGCCACGCAGCTCTTCGGGACGCTGCGCGGCACGCTGCGGGTGCCGGTCGACGCCAACGGGCGCGTCGCCTACTCCCCGGAGCTGCGGCTTCCGGGCCTGCGCAAGGGAGAGGCGCCGCGCCGCAAGACGTTCGCATCGGCCCACCGCGCGACGATCCTGACGTCCGCCGGCAACGCCCTGGTCGACGACCCGACGCTCGGCATCTTCGCCGCCGGGCTGAAGAAGCGCTACGGCGCACGGCTGGCGGGGAGCCCCGGGGCCGAGCTGCGGTTCGGGTCGCGGGTGATCTCCAAGGTGCCCGCCCATGCCGGCAAGTCGGTGCACTCGACCCTCCGCCCCGGCCTGCAGCGCGTCGCGACCCAGGCGCTGGGCAACCGGCTGGGCGGTGTCGCGGTCCTGCGGCCGCAGGACGGGTCGGTCCTGGCGCTGGCGGGCATCGCCGTCTCGGCGCCCCAGCCGCCGGGCTCGACGTTCAAGATCATCACCTTGTCCGGGGTGCTGGCGGCGGGCATCGCGACGCCCGGAAGCTCCTATCCGGTCCGGACCTCGGCGACGTTGTCGGGCGCGCGCCTGGCCAACGCCAGCAACGAGATGTGCGGCGGCAGCCTCGCGCAGTCCTTCGCGAAGTCCTGCAACTCGGTCTTCGCGCCGCTCGGCGCCCAGCTCGGGGCCAAGCGGCTCGTCGCGCGCGCCGAGGCCTTCGGCTTCAACGAGACCCCTCGCGTCCCGGTGGCCAAGCCGAACACGATCCCCAAGGCCTCGCAGCTGCCCGACGCGATCGCTGTCGGCTCGAGCGCGATCGGGCAGAACAAGGACCTCGCGACGCCGCTGGGGATGGCGAGCGTCGCCGCGACGATCGGCGAGGGCGGCGTGCGCGCCAAGCCGCGCGCGGTCTCCGACGATCCGGTGATCCGCAAGCGCGCCGTGAGCACGAAGGTCGCCGGTCAGGTGCGCGACATGATGCTCGGCGTCGTGCGCAGCGGCACCGGCACGGCCGCGGCGATCCCCGGCGTCGAGGTGGCGGGCAAGACCGGGACGGCCGAGCTGCGCTTCACCGGCAACGGCGGGTCGGACCCCAAGAACACCGACGCCTGGTTCGTCGCCTTCGCCCCCGCGCGCAACCCGAAGGTCGCGGTGGGCGTGATGCTCGTCGGCGCGGGCGCGGGCGGGACGGCGGCGGCGCCGATCGCACGCGCGGTGCTGGCGGCGGCGCTGGGCCGCTGAGGGGCGGCGGGGCCGGCCGCCCGGCGGTGCCCGGCGCGAGCCTCGGGGCGAGGCGGGGCCGCGCACACGGCGCCTCGCCGGTCGGGGTCGCCTTGCCGGCAACGCTGCGCCCGCTCACCACCCCCCACCGTCTCGTCGTCCTCCACCCATAAGATGTACGCAGCGGTACCGGAGCGGCCGGTTCCGTGGTCAACGGAGGAGAACCGATGTCCCAGGGTCGTTCCCGGCGCGCCGTGCGCGTGCTGGTCAGCTTTGCCGTCTCCGCGATCGCGGTCGTCGCCCTCGGCAGCGCCGCCGGCAGCGCCGCGGCCGCCTCCACCTGGCTCTGCAAGCCGGGCCTGAAGAACAACCCGTGCGCACCCGGCATGGCGAGCACGACGATCTCGCCCACCGGTGAGCCCCAGGGCGTCGACACCACGGCGAAGATCGCCACGAAGCCGAAGATCGACTGCTTCTACGTCTACCCCACCGTCTCGGACCAGAAGGCGCCCCAGGCCACGAAGCACATCGACCCCGAGGAGCGCTCGATCGCGCTGTACCAGACGGCCCGCTACGCGACGAAGTGCCGCGTCTTCGCGCCGATGTACCGCCAGATCACGCTCGCCGGCCTCCTGAAGCCCACCAGCGTGACCACGAAGATGCGCACCCAGGGCTACGCCGACGTCCGCGACGCCTGGCGCGACTACCTCAAGCACGACAACAACGGCCGCGGCGTCGTCTTCGTCGGCCACTCGCAGGGCTCGTTCGTCCTGCGCCAGCTGCTCGCCGACGAGGTCGACGGCAAGCCCGCCGTGCGCAAGCGCATGGTCTCGGCGATCCTGCTCGGCGGCAACGTCCTGGTCAAGAAGGGCTCAGACCACGGCGGCGACTTCCAGCACATCAAGGCCTGCCGGTCGGCCACGCAGCTGCATTGCGTGATCGCGTTCTCGACGTTCAACGACGCGCCGCCGGCCAACGCCGTCTTCGGCAACGCCGGTCAGGGCCGCGCCTTGGTGCCCGGCCAGACGACGACCGGCCGCGAGGTGCTCTGCACGAACCCGGCCGCGCTCGGCGGCGGCTCGGCGCCGGTCACCTCGATCTACCCGAGCGCGCCGTTCGCGCCCGGCACGACGATCGGCGCGCTGACCACGCAGGTCGGCCTCCCCACCCCGACGGTCACGACGCCGTGGATCCAGGCGCAGGCCTACACCGCCGCGTGCGTGAGCGAGAACGGCGCCAACGTGCTGCGCATCACCGGCGGCCCCGGAGCGCCGCAGCTGCATTCGCTGCCCGACGCGACGTGGGGCCTGCACCTCGTCGACGCCAACATCGCGCTCGGCAACCTGGTGGACCTGGTCGGGACCCAGATCACGCGTTACACCTCGCACTGACTCCGGCACGGCGCCGTCCGTACGGGCCGATGGTCAGTACGGACGGCGCTCAGGCCCGAGCACGACGGGCTCGGTGAGCGTCGGGCGCAGCCGCAGGAAGGCGATCGTCCCCAGGAGCGTCGGGACCCACAGCACGATCGCGTGGTAGGCCAGCACCGCGGCGGCCGCCGACGCCGGGTCGGCGCCGTAGAGGATCAGCGCACCGGTCAGGCCGCCGTCGAGCGCCCCGATGCCACCCGGCACCGGCACGATGTTGCCGAGGTAGCCGATCAGGAACGCGAGCGTGACCGCCCCGATCGGCAGCGACTCGCCGAACGCCCGGAAGCTCACCCACAGCATGGCGATGTCGCACCACAGGTAGGCGAGGGCGCCGAGCAGGCGCCAGTTGGGGTGCAGCACCTCCTCCTTCGTCTCCTGCACGACCGACGCCGTGGCGCACAGCCAGCGCGCAAGGCGCCCGCCCGACCCGGCGTCCACCGCCCAGCGCCGCGCGAGGTCGGGCAGGTACCAGAAGAACGCGAGCCCGCCGAGCGCGATCAGCCCCGGCACGAGCCCGAGCAGCACGTGGTGC
>JAWVGD010000432.1:0-4479 GCA_033855515.1 Baekduia sp. | reverse complement strand
CACGACTCCGACTTCGCGAAGCACGCGTAGGTGCTTGGACACCTGTGGGTGAGCCTGCCCGAGCACACGCACCAGGTCGTTCACGGGCCGCTCGCCGCCGGCGAGGACGTCCAGGATCTGTCGTCGCCGGGGCTCGGCCACCGCGTTGAACGCATCCGCTGTCGTCGCCGCTCGTGCCACAGGAACCATCATATCCCCATATCAGCATGCGTCAATCCGGTCGTGTCAAGGGTCAATCCTGAGGCTCGCCGGGTCGATCCTCTGCCGGCGCCGCCTCGAGCACATCGTCAAAGACCCTCTTCCAGGCGACCCCGCTGCGGTGGCGGTCGCGGGTGCCCTCAGGCCGCGACGGCGACGCGCGGCGGCGCCCCGGCGGCGCCGCGCGAGACGACGAACGTGTCGCGCGCCCACGGGGCGGGGGCGCGGCGGATGCCGTAGTGGTTGCACGCCCGCTGGGCCTCGTCGACCGGGAGCGGGGCCTCCGGCTCGAGCGTCACGGGGCAGGACGCGACCGCCTCGGCCCCCACGCTCACCCGCACGCCGCGCACCTCGGATCGCGAGCCGGCCGACGGCACGACCGTGCGGCGACCGCCGGCCAGACGGACCACGAGCCACGTCGGCCGGTTGGTCGCCGGGTCGAAGAGCAGGTCCTCCACGGCGCCGACGGGCAGGCCGTCGCGGTCGCGCAGCGGCGCGTCCTGGAGGGCGGGGACGATCCCTGTCGCGCGCATCTCGCACACAGGTTCGCTTCAGGGAACCTTGATCCTTCGCCGCTAGCGTTGGGCGGACCTATGTTCCGCCGACCCGGACCTCCGCTGCAGGTGGCGCTGTTGTGCCTCGGCGCCCTCGCGGTGACCGGCGTGCTGGCCAAGCTCGTCCCGCTCACCCAGCAGGGCGACGCCCGGACGCTCAACGGCTTCGTCGGCCTCAACGCGCCGCACCTCACGCCGGCGCTGAACCGCGTCGCGCACCTCGCCGACCCGGCGCCGTACGCGCTGGTCGGCCTGGCGCTCGCGCTGGTAGCGCTGCTGCGCGGCCGCTGGCGCGTGGCGCTGGCGATCCCGATCGTGTTCGTCCTGTCGGGCGCGACCACCGAGATCCTCAAGCAGCTGCTGGCCGGCCCGCGGCTGGACGAGTGGCTCGGCCATGCGCAGATCGCCGCCGCGTCCTGGCCCAGCGGCCACTCGACCGCGGCGATGACGATGGCTCTCTGCGCGACGATCGCCGCCCCGCCGCGGTTGCGGCCCACCGTCGCGGCGGTCGGCGGCGCATTCGCGATCGTCGTGGCCTACGCGATCCTCACGCTCGGCTGGCACTTCCCGTCCGACGTCCTCGGCGGCTATCTCGTCGCCGCGCTGTACGTCCTACTGGCCATCGCCGCCGTCGCGGCGTCCGAGGCACGCTGGCCCAGCCGCCGCGGCGCCGAGGCGGGCACGCGGCCCCTCGACGTCGTGCCCGGCCTCGCGGTGGCGATGGTCGCCGCCGGAACCGCGGTCGGGCTGGCGCTCGCGCGCCCGCGGGCGCTCGTCGGCTATGCCCAATCGCACACGACCTTCGTCGTCGGCGCCGGCGGGATCGCGTTGCTGGCGGTGGTCCTGGCCGGCGTGATGGTCGCGGGCTTCCGCGGCGCGTCGACGCGCGACGCGGCCCGCTCTTAGAAGGTGGTTCGGCATCAAGGGACCGCTTGGCGAAAAACGCTGAGTCCTACCCCGACGCCGATGCGGCAATGTGCGATCCGACGCAGTGCGCCGAATTTCGGACTGTTGGTCGATCCCGGGCGACGCGCCTTCTGACCGCCGGTCGGTGTCCTGCCCGCGTGTGGCGCAGCAGGATCGGTGGCCATGCGCCGTCTCCGCCCCTTCCTGGCCCTGATCGCCATCGGCCTGCTCTTCCCGGCGCTTGCGGCCGCCCATCCCGAGCGGACCACCGTCTTCGCCTGGCCCGCCCTCGGCAAGGTGCCCACCTACCGCACGTCCGGGCCGAGCAACGTGGTGTGCCGGCCGGAGTCCGAGCGGCTGCTGCGGGAGGAGTTCAAGAGCGACCCGCAACTGCTCGCGCAGCGCCTCGCGACCCTGCGTCAATGCCGCTTCAGCACGATCCAGGCCGCGATCGACCAGGCGGCCAGCGGCTACCGGATCCTCATCATGCCCGGCACCTACCAGGAGCAGCCCAGCCGCGATGTGCCGGTGGGGTCGCCGGGCCAACCGCCGTGCGCGAACGACTACGTGACGGTCGAGGGCGACTTCCGCTTCGCGCCGCCACCGGCCGGGCCGTCCTCCAACGACCCGCCGGAGCGGGCCACCCGGAACTACGCGATCAAGTGCCCCAACTCGAAGAACCTGATCGCGGTCGTCGGCGACACACGCACCGAGCCGGATCCGTCGAAGCCGACGCTGCCGATGTGCCAGCGCCTGTGCAACCTGCAGATCGAGGGGCTCGGAAAGAGCGCCGAGGACGTCCTGATCCAGGCGGACCGCCGCAAGCTGGACGCGCTGCGCGTCGACCGCGCCAACGGGATCTACCTCGCCCACTTCGCGATCGAGCAGGCCGCGTTCAACAACATCGACCTGGTCGAGGTCGACGGCTTCCGGGTCTCCGACGTCGTCACGCGGTACGCCCAGAACTACGGGATCCTCTCCTTCACCGCCACGCATGGCCTCTACGACCACGACGTCGCGTACGGCAACGGCGACTCGGGTCTGTATCCCGGCTCGACGATGAAGGGCTGCGGGATCGACCCCAACCAGTACGGCACGTGCGCGGCCACGGGCTGTGGACAGCCGTCGATCGAGATCCGCGACTCGCTCAGCTACGGCAACACCCTGGGCTACTCGGGCACGGCCGGCAACTCCACCTACGTGCACGACAACCAGTTCTACGACAACGCGTCGGGGCTCGCGACGGACTCGTTCGCCTCCGGGCACCCCGGCATGCCGCAGGAGTGCTTCGTCTGGCGCCACAACCGGATCTACTCCAACAACTTCAACCCCTTCACCCCCGAGCGCCAGGACTACTGCAGGCACACGCCGTTCGTCGACCGGGTGAAGGAGGTCGTCTGCCCGCAGTTCCAGACGGCCGTCGGCACCGGAGTCGCCATGGGCGGCGCGAACCGGAACCTCCTCGAGTCCAACTACATCTATGACAACTGGCGCCAGGGTGTGCTCCTGCTCACCGTCCCGGCGGCGGTGCGCGGCGACAACGACCCGACCCACCAGCAGGACACGTCCAACGGCAACCGGTTCGTCGACAACGTGATGGGCCGCACGCCGGACGGCACGCGCAAGCCCAACGGCCTGGAGTTCAAGTGGGACGGCGGCGGCGCCGGCAACTGCTGGACGGGCAACACGACGACCTCGACCAGCGACCCCCTGCTCCTGCCGGCGTGCCCCGGGGCGCCGGTGTGGCTGCCGCCGAATCCGGCGGTCACCGCCATGCAGGTCCCGTGCACGGCGTGGGACCCCTACCAGAACCCGAACCCCGTCGGCTGTGACTGGTTCACGACGCCCAGCAGGCCGTCGTCATGAGTCGCGCGAGCGCCATGGCGCTGCTGATCGCCACCATGGCCGTGGCGGGTTGCGGCGGCGGCGGCGCGGGCGTGCGTCGCGGCGACCTGGTGTGGGAGCAGCCGCCGCTCGAGTTCGTGCCGCAGGGGCTGGCGTCTGACCGGGTGGTGGTCGGGCGCGTGCGCAACGACTCGCTGCGTCCGCTGCGCCTGGTGGCGGCACGGGTCGTGGTCCGCGACGGCGCGGGCCGGGCGCTGCGCGCCAGCGTGGGCTTCACGACGACGTACGCCCACGGCCTCTTCGGCGCCTTCCAGCAGCCGTCCGCACTGCCCACCGAGGAGCTCGTCCGGCTCGGCCGGGTCGTGGAGCTGCGCCCGGGGGAGACAGCGCCGTTCTACGCGGCATGGCGGATGCCGGCCGGCACGCGGGGCCCGGTGCACGTCGACTACGGCGCCGGCGACCTGACGCTCCCGGCCCGCCGGTCGGCGCGGGGCGTGTGAGCGATGGCGACGCTCAACGAGCCTGGTGGTGAACCGGCGAACCATTCGTCCAATCGCTCTAGGATCCGGTGCATGGGCGTATTGGGGAGGATGGCGCGGTGCGGGGCCCTTGCGGCCCTCGCCGCGATGTGGACGAGCGCGGGGGCGGCGGTTGCCGCCGAGCCGCCGCCGGCAGCGCTGCGTGCGGGCGCCGGTCAGGCCGACGTCACGCCGCCGCAGACCGGCTACTACCTCGGCGGCTGGACACGCGCCGACCGGCTGGCTCGCGGCCAGAGCACGCGCCTGTTCGCCAACGCGCTGGTGCTCGAGCGCGGCGGGCGCAAGATCGTGCTCGTGGCAGCGGAGCTCTTCGCGATCCCGGGCGGGCTGCAGGAGGACGTCGCCCGCGAGGTCGCCGACCTCGGCTACGACCCGACGTCCGTCGTGCTCGCCGCGTCGCACACCCACTCCGGCCCCGGCGGCTTTGCCAACAACCC
>JAWVGD010000431.1:0-2942 GCA_033855515.1 Baekduia sp. | reverse complement strand
CCACGCGCAGTACGACGTCGGCGCTGCGCATCAGCACCGGTCCGAGGATGGCCAGCGCCAGCACGTAGCCGGCGGCCAGCGGCGCGAGCTGCGGCTCGCCTCCCGCGCCGGCGACGAGCCCGGCCAGCGGCCAGGGCGAGGACCACGAGCGCCGCGCCCAGCTGGAGGTAGACCGCTGCGACGTCCTGCGCGGCGACGATCCCGCCCGTCACGCGTGGGGCGCAACGGCGGGGTACGACCAGGCGACGATGGCGTCCACCTTGGCCGCCAGCCGCAGCTCCGCGTGCGTGATCCCCGCGTGATGCAGGTTGCTGATCGACAGGCGCACGTGGTTGAACTCCGAGATGGTCATGTCGGGGCGGCGGAGGTAGTCGACGCATCCGCGGGCCACGACCTCGACGAACCGGAACGCCGAGTCGAAGTCGCGGAAGCTCAGCTCGCGCACGAGCGTCCCGTCCTCCTCACGCCAGTTCGAGGCGGTCATTCGGGCTCCACCAGGCCGTAGTCGCCGTCGGTGCGGAGATAGAGCACTCGCCCGCGCTCGTCCTCGGCGTCGATGTAGTACAAGAACCGATGGTTCAGCGCGTCCATCTCGCTGCGGGCGGCGGCGAGCGTGAGCGGGTCGCTGTAGCGGCTCGGCATCGGGACGACGACGTCGTTCTCGTCGGCGAGCACGCTGCCGGGCGGAAACAGCAGGCCGATCCGCCCGTCGTCACGCCAGAAGACGACGACGTCCTCGTTGGTGCGCACATGGACGAACAGGTGGAAGAGCTCCGCGTCCTCGAGCAGATCCACGACCGCGGAGTACGTCGGCTCGGGGGCGGCCGCGTACGTGCGGCGGCTGACGATCTCGCGCTCCTCGGGGGGCTTGCGCCGCTGGCCGGGAACGGTCCGCCGGTCCGGATCGAAGTCCGCGATGGCCTTCGCGATCGTGCGCGGCTCGTTGCGCCGGGCGACGTCGGCGTCGAGGACCCGCCGCAGCTGACGGCGCAGCCGCTGGACCACGGCGTCGGTGGCCTCGGTGGGCGTCGGTGCGGTCGCGTGGGCGGCGAGGACGCGGCCGTCGAACGGCAGGCTCGCGTCGGCGGCGAAGCGCTCGCGGGCACGATCGCCGTGGCCCGGGCGGTCGCGCAGGGTGAGCCGCACGGCGACCGGGGACTCGTCCTCGTCGACGTAGCGCTCGAGCGTCGCCAGGCGCGAGCGAGCCTCTTCCAGCTGGGTGACGGCGACGTCGCCGTCGACGGTGATGTCAATGTCCATGGTCGCTCCCGGTCTGCGTGGCCATCGCGTAGATCACGGCCTGCTCGGCGGGCAGCCGGTTGGCCGCCTGCTCCCACACCACCGAGCGTGGACCGTCGATGAGTGCGCCGTCGACCTCCTCGCCGCGCCGCGCCGGCAGCTCATGCAGGAGGATCGCGCCCGGCTTCGCCCGCGCGAGCAGGGCCCCGGAGATGCGGTAGCGGCGCAGCGCGTCGTGGAGCCGCGTGCGCTCCACCGGGTCGGCCGGCTGCGGCCACGGGCCGGTCGCGACGGCGTCCGCGCCGTCGGCGGCCTGGATGGGATCGTCGGTCAGCGAGACGCGGCCGCCGTGGAGGTCGCCCAGGACCTCGGCGGCGACGAGCTCCTCCGGTCGCGGCGCGAAGTCCGGCGGCGCGGCGATGCGGACCTCCATGCCCGCCATCGCGCCGAGCGTCATCAGCGAGCGAGCGAGGTTGTCGGCCGGGCCGACGTAGGCGACGACCACGCCATCGAGCTGGAGGAAGCGCTCGCGCAGCGTGAACAGGTCCGCCAGCGCCTGACACGGGTGATGCTCGGGCGAGCGCGCGTTGATGACCGGGATGGTCGCGGCGTCGGCCATGGCCGCCAGCGTGCGGTCCGGGAGGTCGCGCACGAGGATCGCGCTCGTGTAGCCCGAGAGGATCCGCGCGGCGTCCTCGTAGCTCTCGCCGCCCCGGTCGAGGTCGTCGGGCCGCACCGTGATCGGCTCCATCCCCAGGCGGTGCGCCGCGGCCTGGGCTGAGAGCCCCGCACGAGTCGTGGGGACCTCGTACAGGCAGGCCAGCGACGCGCCGCCCAGGGCGGCGGTCCACCCGGCCGGCTCGGCCTTCATGGCTCCGGCGAGCCGCAGCAGCTCATCGAGCGCGAGCCGCGTCAGATCGCCCGCGCGAAGGAGGTCGGAGGGCCAGTGGAGCGTCGTCGGACTCGTCATGAGGCACCCGGGGAGGTAGGCCCGCAAGGGTCGCCACAAGGGCTGGCGTTCGCCGCACCCCGGCCTACTGGCCACACCGTGCCCCGACGTGTCCACCTCGTCGTCGATCGCGCTGCCGATGACCCACGGCTCGCCGCGCTGGTCGCCGAGCTGGGGCTCGTCCTGCCGACGGTCACGGTCTGCGTCGAGCTGGTTCCGGCGCGGGACACGGTCGAGGCGGGACGGGTCGTCGCCGCCCTGGCGCTCGAGCGCGGGCCATCCCGCGTGGTGGTCGCGCACGATGTCGCACCGGCGCCCGAGGATCCCGGCCCGTGGCCACACGGCTCCGAGCCGTGCTTCTGCGTGGCCCGGAGCCGCACGGGCGTGCTCGTCATCGGCTCCAACACGGGCTGGACGTGGTCGCTCGTCGCGCAGCACGTGCTGGCCACGCAGCTGATCCGCCTCGACGTGTCGGCGGGGCCGCCGCCGCATCGGCCTCCGAGCCTCGCCATGGCCGTCGGGCACGCCACCAATGGCCATCCGCATGCCGTCGCGGGCACCATCGCCCGGCGCGCGGTGCCGGTGCCCGGCGCCGCCGTCCCGGTTCCCGCCTCCCGCGCGCGGGCCTCCGCGGCTCAGGCCTGAGTCGCCGTCGTCGGGGTCTCGGGCACCGGCGACCCCAGCAGGGGCTCGAGCCACCCGCGGAGCATCGCCTCGGGCTGGGCGCCGACGCGGCGGTCGACCTCCTGGCCGT
>JAWVGD010000430.1:0-11918 GCA_033855515.1 Baekduia sp. | reverse complement strand
CTCAGCCGCGGGCGAGCTTCAGCGCGTAGGGCACGCCGCCGGGGCGGGTCTGGGCGCCGGGGGCGGTGACCGCGACGTAGAACGTCGCCGGCTTGTTGGTGGTGTTGACGATCTGCACGCGGTCGATCCGGCCGGCGGGCAGCTTGGACGTCCGCAGCGGCGTGGCGGCCAGCGACTTCGCCCTGCCGGAGTAGGCGCGGAGGTCGGCGTTCGTGCCGGCCGCGGGCGTGAGCGTCGCGGCGGCGCGGCCGTGGGCGGCGAGGCGGATGCGGAAGACGTCGGCGGGGTCGTCGCCGGGATCCACCGAGGCCTTGACGGTGCGCGCCGCGGCGCCCTTGAAGATGTAGGGGTCGGGGGTGGTGAACGCGCTGCCGTCGACGAAGTCGATGCCGTCGTCGGGCTCGGTGCGATCGGCGGCCGGAACCGGGGCCTGGAGCGCGGCGCCGAGGTCGACGAGGCCGAAGCCCGTGCGCGCGTCCCAGCCGGGGCTGCCGACGTCCTTGGCGCTCGCCCGCAGGATCGCTCCGTACTGGCCGGGCGTGAGCCTGGGGCGCGCGGCGATCAGCCAGGACGCCACGCCGGAGACGATCGGCGCCGCGAAGCTCGTCCCGTCGTTGCGGGTCACGCCGTCGGCGGTGCCGTCGTCGTCGAGGCCCACGGGGACCGCGACGGGGACGGCGGCCCCCGGGGCGGCGAGGTCGAGCGTCGCCCCGGTGGAGGACTCCGAGGCCGGCGTCAGGCCGAGATCGAGCGCGCCCACGCCGAGGACGTGCGGGTAGGCCGCGGGATAGATCGTCGGGTCGTCGTGCTGCCGTTCGTTGCCGGCGGCGGCGACCACCACGGCGCCGGAGCCGAAGGCGCTCGCGGTCGCCAGCTGCAGGACGTGGCAGTCCTCCAGGCTGGAGAAGCTCAAGTTGATGACCTTGGCCCCCGCATCGGCCAGGCTCAGGATCCCGTCGGCGACCTCCGCGCAGGACAGGCTCTTGTAGCCGTAGGAGAGCAGCGGCGCGCCCGGGGCGATCCCGATGACCCCGGCGCCGTCGGCCCGGCCGGCGGCGACCGAGGCGACCTCGGTGCCGTGGGCGACCTCGCGTCCCCCCGTCTCGTCGAGCGCCTGGGCCGGGCTCTTGGCCACGACCCTGGCCTGCGCGACGTCGGCGACACGCGTGTCGACGACGTCGTCGACGATCCCGATCGGTGCGAAAGCCGCCGGCGGCGCCAGGCCCGCGGCGACCACCGTGCCGCGTGTCCACGTCTGGTCGACCCCGTCGCCCTCGTAGGCCGACTGGCGCACGAGCGGCACGTCGGGCTCGCTGAAGCGCAGCAGCCCGCGGCGGCGCAGGGCCGCGGCGAACGCGCGGGCGTCGGGAGCGGCGACCGCGTAGGCCCCGGGGAGGAGCAGCGACCGGGCGCCGAAGCGGCGCGCGAGCCGCGCGCCGGCGGGGGCGGGGCGCGCGCCCACCAGCCAGTCGGTCGTCGCGGCCTGCGACGCGGCACGCGCCGCGCCGGCGGCGGGCAGCGCGTGCGGCAGGCGATCGACGGCGCGCCAGCCCGGCGTGGCGGCGCCGGCGGGGACCGCGAAGGCCAACAGCGCGACGACGACGAGGGAACCGAGCGGCGTCGTCCGGGACATGTGCGCGGCAGCGTACCCGAGGGCGACGGGAGTCCGGTGCAGGACGCGTCGCGCAGAGGTCGAACTTCTCCGCCGTGGAGGGCGAGCCGCTGACCCCTGCCGTGCTCCAGGAGCCCGGCGCGCTGGAGATGCACTTCCAGCCGATCGTGATGCTGACCACCGGACGGGTCGTCTGCCACGAGGCGCTGGCGCGCTTCCCCGGCCTGCCCGGCGTCCCGATCCCCGACGTCTTCCACGCCGCGCACGCCGCCGGCTTCGGCCCGGAGCTCGAGACGCTGGCCGTCCGCCGCGCGATCGAGACGCCCGGGCGCCCGCCCGGGACGGTGCTGAGCGTGAACCTCAGCGTCACGACGCTCGGCTCGGCCGGGCTCTGGG
This sequence comes from Baekduia sp., assembly GCA_033855515.1. Lineage (GTDB taxonomy): Bacteria > Actinomycetota > Thermoleophilia > Solirubrobacterales > Solirubrobacteraceae > Baekduia. Next base: position 9,910 of record JAWVGD010000430.1, on the reverse strand, counting down.
AGGCGCTGCCGGGCGACCTGTCGGAGGTGATCGTGGAGATCACCGAAGACGAGCTGTTCGGCGTCGGCGAGGAGCTCGAGCGCGCGCTGGCGCGGCTGCACGACCTGGGCGCGCGGATCGCGCTGGACGACGCGGGCGCCGGGTACGCCGGCCTGCAGCAGCTCATGCGCGTCCGGCCCGACATCGTCAAGCTCGACCGCTCGCTCGTCAGCGGGGTGGCGCACGACCCGCGTCGCGCCGCGCTCCTGGCGTCGTTCGCCTCGTTCGCCACGCAGACCGGCGGCGCGGTGTGTGCCGAGGGCCTGGAGGATCCCGCCGACCTGCGCGTCGTCGCCGACCTCGAGGTCGCCTACGCGCAGGGGTTCCTGCTCGGCCGGCCCGCCCCCGCGTTCGCGCCGGCCGATTGCGTGACCGCCCGGCCGTTCGCCGCCGCGCTGCGCGGCGGGCTGCGGACGTTCGACTCGGCTCCGCGCAACCTGACGACGTCCCTGGGCGGCTCGGTCCCGGAGCGCCTGGCGAGCATCATCGCCACGGCGGCCAACGCCGACCGCGTGGACCTGTGGCGCCTGGACCGGCGCGCCGGCGATCTCGTGGCGGTGCGCGCGCCGGATCGCGACCCGGGCGCGCGCGTCCCCCTCGGCGACGTCCCGGCCCGCGCGCACGCGCTGGCGACCGGCGAGGCCGGCCAGATCCTGCGCACCGACGTCGACGCCGACCGGACCGAGCGCCGCGCGATGGCGAGCGCCGGCTACAACGGCGTGCTGCTCGTGCCGCTGGAGGCGGGCGGCGCGATCCTCGGCCTCGTCGCCTGCTACCGCCGCCGCGCCCGGCCGTGGAGCCGCGAGTCGGTGGCCCGCGTCCACGCCCGCGCGCTGCCGCTGGCGTCGGTGCTGTCGGGCGGCGGCCTGACGGTCGCCGAAGGCGCGTGAGGGTCCGCGCCGTCGCGCCCGCGGTCGTCCGGCCGCTGCGTCAGGCGGTGCTCCGGCCGCATCAGACGGTGGCCGAGCAGGTCTATCCGGGCGACGACGCCGCCGGCGCCGGACACTTCGCGGCGTATGTGGAGGAGGACGTCGTGGGCGTCGCGTCGATCACGCCGGAGCCCCATCCGCACGATCCGCGACCCGGCGACTGGCGCATCCGCGGGATGGCGACGGCGCCGGAGGCACGCGGGCTGGGCGCCGGCGCGGAGCTGCTGACGGCCTGCCTGGCGCACGCGCGCGCCGGCGGCGCACGGCGCGTGTGGTGCAACGCCCGCTCGCCGGTGCGGGCGTTCTACGAGCGCGAGGGGTTCGTGGTGGAGGGCGCGGAGTTCACGCTGCCGGAGATCGGCCCGCACTTCTTGATGACGTTGACGCTGTAGCGCGGCGTGTCCTGGTGGCGCTCAGCTCGGAGCGCGGGTGCGCCCCCGGTCTGCCGTCGGCGCCGGGGCGGTTGGGTTCGGTGCCGAACGGCGCGCTGGGTCGCTACGACGACACACTCCGGGGCGCGTTCACCGGCAATGCACACGTCAACTCGCCCCGGAGTGTACGTTCGGGCCCGCACCGCCCGCCCGTCTACGCCGGCGCCGGCAGGAGACGTCCGGCTCACCGCGGCAGATGCAGCCCCAGCAGCCGCGGCAGCGCGCTGATGGCCCCGCTGATCGGGTCGACGCGGCGGCCGCCGGCCTCGGCGTCGTCGCGGCGCACGAGCGCCGCGCGGATGACCGAGCCGCCGGCGAACCGCGCCGGCTCCGGCGGGAAGCGCCGCGGCGGCAGGCCGCCGACGATCGGCAGCCGCGTCAGCGCCGAGGCGACTCCGCCCGCGAGGTCGGCCAGGACGCGGCCGCCGAAGTGCGTCGGCCCGACGCCGTTGCCGGTGAACCCGAAGCCGTAGTGCGTCGACCGCAACGTGCCGAACCACGGCAGGTGCACGGGCGAGACGTCGATCGGCCCGCCCCAGGCGTGCTCGATCCGCACCCCGCGCAGTGCGGGGAGCAGCGTCACGAGGTCACGCGCGGTCGCGTCCTGGACGGCCGGGTCCAGGTCGAGCGCCGTCCGCCGCCGCGCGCCGAACCCCATCCGTCCTCCGCCCCAGCCGAACACGACACGCCCGTCGCGGGTCGTACGGAAGTAATGCAACATGGTCCGGCAGTCGGCGATGCCCTCGCCGCCCGTCCACCCCAAGTCCTCCAACAACGCCGGGACGGGCTCGGTCGCCACGACGTGCGAGGAGGCCACGCTGAGCGCCCCGCGCAGCGGCGCCACGCCCGCGCTGGCCTGGTTGATCGCCAGCACCGCCCGCCGCGCGACCACCGATCCCCCGCCGGCCACCCGGGCCCGGACGCCGTCGGCGCCGTCGTCGAGGCCGGCGACCCGCGAGTGCTCGAAGATCCGCACGCCGGCGTCCAGCAACCGCTCGCGCAGCCCGAGCGCCAGACGCGCCGGATGCACCGTCGCGGCCGTCTGCCACAGCACGCCGCCGCGGAACACCGGCGAGTCACACACCGCCCGCGCGCCCGCGGCGTCGACCTCGACTGCCTCGTCGCCGTGGCCGGCCGCGCGCAGCGCGGCCACCGAGTCGGCCCACGTCCCGTCCTGGCCGGGTGCCGCAGAGACCTCCATCATCGGCGCGCGGCGCACGTGCGCGTCGACGCCGTTGGCCTCGCACCATGCCGCGATGCCGTCGACCGACGCGGCGGCCGCGCGCGCGACGTCCAGCGCGCGCTCGCGCCCGAAGAGCTCCTCGAGCTCGCCCATGCGCTCCCAGAGGGCGTTGAGGAACCCCCCGTTGCGCCCGCTGGGCCCGTGGCCGCACACGCCGGACTCGAGCAGGACGACATCGGCGCCGGCCTCGCGCAGATGCCACGCGGTCCACATCCCCAGGTAGCCGCCGCCGATCACGACGACATCCGCGCTCACACTCTCGGCCAGCGGCGGCCGTTGGTCGACGGGGCCCGCATCGGCGAGCCAGAATCCCTGCGCGGAGCGCTGCATCGGCCGCACGCTAGCGTCCCGCGGCATGTCCATTTCGGCAATCGTGCGACGTCACGCCGGAATTGGTCACGTCCCTCGGGTGATGCGGAAATCGCCGCCAGGCGATTCTCCGCGGCCGATCATCGCCCCCTGGGCGATGATCAGCGGCTACTTCATCCGGTAGACGATCCGCCCGCGGGTGAGGTCGTACGGCGAGACCTCGACGCGCACGCGGTCACCCGGCAGCACGCGGATGCGGTTGCGGCGCATCTTGCCGGCGAGGTGCGCGAGCACCTCATGGTCATCCATGTCGAGCTGAATGCGGAACAGCAGGTTCGGCAGGGACTCAACGACTTCGCCCTCGAGGGCAACCTTGTCTTCTACAGCCATGCGGCCTCCATCAAACGTTTCGGATTCATGCGCGCGAAACAGCGCCGCAGAACGCACGGCAGCCGGACCTCATCGCACGAAGAGGGGTGGGACCACGTTGCGGAACGCGGGATCCGACACTCATTGTACCCCTCTGAGCGCCGGATCCCACCATGTTGCGCCGGCTCGGGCCGAGCCGGCCTACGCCACCGCGGGCTGCAGCCGCGCGGCGAGCAGCTTCGCCAGGCGGGCCCGGTGCGCGCCGGAGCCGCCCAGCAGCGTGGCGTCGACCTGCGCGCGCTTGTAGAGCCCGTGCACGTCGGCCTCCCAGGTGAAGCCGATGCCGCCGTGGGCCTGGATCGCCGACGCGGTCACGTCGCGACCGCCGTCGGACGCCGCCGCCTTGGCCAGCGACGACGCCTCGGGGAGACGCTCCGGCTCCGCATCGGCCGCCCAGGCGGCGAAGTACGTCGCCGACCGCGCACCCTCGGTGTCCTTGAGCATCTGCGCGCACTTGTGCGAGACGGCCTGATAGGCGCCGACCGGCGTGTCGAACTGCTTGCGGTCCTTGACGTAGGCGAGCGTCATCTCCAGCGCCCGCTGCGCCACGCCGACGAGCTCGGCGGCCACGGCCACGGTGGCGCGGTCGACCCCGGCCGCACCGTCGCCGCCCCCGAGCGCCTCGCCCTGGGTGGGTGCGGCGTAGACGCGGGCCGCGCGCCGCGTGGGATCGATCGAGTCGACGGCGGTGACGTCGGCCTCGGCGCGCGGCAGCAGCCGTGCCACGCCGTCGTCGCCGATCAGGACGATGACCGCCGCGGCGTCGGCGTCCGGAACGAGGCCGCCGGCGGAGCCCAGCGTGCCCGTGATCTCGCCGGACGCCAAGCCCGGCAGCCACCGCGCCTGCTGCTCGGGCGAGCCCGAGGCGCCGATCGCCTCGGCGGCCGTGACGGTCGCCAGGAACGGCGAGGCCGCCAGCGCGTACCCGAGCTCCTCGCTCAAGATGGCCAGCTCGACGGCGCCCAGGCCCTGGCCGCCGTGCTCCTCGGCGATCGCGATGCCCGGCCAGCCGAGCTCGACCAGCTCGGACCACAGCGCGGGGTCATAGGTCTTGCCCTCCGCGGCCTCGCGGACCTTCGCCAGCGACGAGCGGCTGGCGAGCAGCTCGCGCGCCGTCTTCTTGATCTCGTGCTGATCCTCGGTGAAATCAAAGTTCATGATCTTGGTCCCCCGCGCCTAGCGCATCCGCGGGAGCCCGAGAACGCGCTCCGCGACGATGTTCTTCAGGATCTCGGTCGTGCCACCCTCGATGGTGTTGCCGCGCGACCGCAGCAGCTCGTAGGCCCACCGGTTGCCGGCGGTCAACGCGTCGGCGCCGAGCAGGTCGGCCGCGAACTGCGCGAGCTCCTGGTTGGTCTCCGACCACATCCACTTGGTCAGCGAGCCCTCGGGCCCGGGCGTGCCGTACTTCTCGATCGTCGTCAGGCCGCGGTAGGCGGTCAGGCGCAGGATCTCGGCCTTCATGTGCAGGTGGCCGAGCTTGTCGGAGATGACGTCCCCGCCCGGCCCGTCGAGCAGCCCGCGCGCCACCACTTCCTCGATCAGCTCGTCGAGGAGCTGGCGCAGCCGCACCTGGAGGAAGAACGCCAGGCCGGAGCGCTCGTTCATGAGCGTCGTGAGCGCGACCTTCCAGCCGTTGCCGACCCCGCCCAGGACGTTTTCGTCCGGGATCCGCGCGCCCTCGATGAAGAGCTCGTTGAACTCGGGCTCCCCGGTGATCTGGACCAGCGGGCGGATCTGCACGCCCTCCTGCTCCATGTCCATCAGGAAGTACGTGAGCCCCTTGTGCTTGGGGACGTCGAAGTCGGTGCGCGCGACCAACATGCACCACTTGGAGTGCTGCGCACCGGAGGTCCACACCTTCTGGCCGGTGACGACCCACTCGTCGGGGTGGGCGGGATCGCGTACGGCCTTGGTCTTCAGCGCCGCCAGGTCGGAGCCCGCCTCGGGCTCGCTGAAGCCCTGGCACCAGATCTCGTCGGCGGTCAGGATCGGCGAGAGGTACCGCTCCTTCTGCGCGTCGGTGCCGTAGGTCATGATCGTCGGGCCGGCCAGCAGCAGGCCCAGGACGTTGGCCGGCAGCGGCGCGCGGGCGCGCCCGAGCTCCTCGAAGAAGATGGCCGACTCGGTCATCGTCGCGCCGCGGCCGCCGTACTCGCGCGGCCAGTGGACGCCGGCCCAGCCGCCTTCGGCCAGCCGGCGCTGCCAGTCACGGCGCCAGGCGTAGCCGGCGTCGTCGCCCTCGGGCTCGGTGCCCGGGTCGTTGTTCTCGAACCAGGCGCGCAGCTCGTCGCGGAACGCGGCCTCGGAGTCGGAGAAGGTCAGGTCCATGGTCAGGAGCCTCCCTCGGGGGTGGTCGGTGCAAGGGCCGCCGCTGACCCCCGCGAAGCGGGAAACGGCACTTGTGCCGCGCCTTCCAGGAAGGCGACGGCGGTGAGCGTGAGCTCGTCGGTCAGGTCCGGCAGGGTCGCCAGCTCGCCGGCGCGCACCCGCGAGCAGACGAGCTGGTCGACGCCGGCCGACAGGATGAAGAGGGCGTCGTCGGAGGGCATCCGCAGCTCCGGGCGCTCGCGCAGCGCGGCGCGAAACGAGGAGCGGTAGCGGTCGGCGAAGGCGTGCAGGGCGGCGTCGCGCTCGGCGCCGGCGCGCGGGCCGGCGAGGTGCACCTCGAACAGGTGGGTGCGCGCGAAGCGCGGCTCTCCCGACAGCGTCTCGAGGTAGGCACGCAGGCCCGTGCGCAGGCGGGTGACCCAGTCGGCGTCGTCGGCCTGGGCGCGCAGCGCGGCGCGGATGCGCTCGACCATCACGTCGATGCCGTACCGGTAGGCCTCCAGGAAGCACTCCTCCTTGGAGGCGAACTGGGCGTAGAACGTGCCGCGCGAGACCCGGGCGGCGCGGACGGCGTCGGCAACCGTGGCCGCCGTGTAGCCCTTCTCGGCGACGGCCTGGATCATGCCCTCCACGAGCCGGGCGCGCTGGGAGCCGCGCACGTCGAGCTGCTGCCCGACGTCGGGATGGGCGGCGACGAGGGACGGGTCGGCCACGTCGTCCGTACCTTACGGGTACAAGCCCGTACCCGCAAGGTACGCGAGCGGCGAGAGTCTGGCGGAGCACAGCCGCGGGTAGAGCCCACGCGTCGATGACCGCTGCCCCCGCGACCGCCGAGATGCCCGCCGCGCCACCCGAAGGCCGCCACGTGCTGATCGTCGCCAGCGGGCTGATGCTGGTGATGCTCCTGGCGTCGCTGGACCAGACGATCGTCTCGACCGCGCTGCCGACCATCGTCGGCGACCTCGGCGGGTTGACGCACATCTCGTGGGTGGTCACCGCGTATCTGCTGGCGATCACGGCGGTCACGCCGCTCTACGGCAAGCTCGGCGACCTCTACGGGCGCAAGGTCGTGCTGCAGGGCGCGCTGATCCTCTTCCTCATCGGCTCGATCCTCTGCAGCCTCGCGCAGGGCATGACCGAGCTGATCGTCTTCCGCGCGATCCAGGGCCTCGGCGGCGGGGGCCTGATGGTCAGCGCCCAGGCGTCGATCGGCGATGTCGTCGCCCCGAGCCAGCGCGGTCGCTACTCCGGCCTGTTCGGCGCGGTGTTCGGCGTCTCCAGCGTCGCCGGCCCGCTCATCGGCGGCTTCCTGACGACGCACGTCTCCTGGCGTGCGATCTTCTACGTCAACCTGCCGCTCGGCCTGCTGGCGCTCGTGGTCCTGGCGGTGACGCTGCCGTCGGCGGGCGAACGGCGCAAGCACCGCATCGACTACGCCGGGACGCTGCTGCTCGCCCTCGGCCTGAGCGCGCTCATCCTCGCCACGACGCTCGGCGGGAACACCTATGCCTGGGCGTCGCCGGAGATCGTCGCGATGGGCGTCGTGTGCGTGCTCTCGCTCGTCGCCCTCGGCTTCGTCGAGCAGCGCGCCGCCGAGCCGATCCTCCCGCCGTCGCTGTTCCGCAACCGCGTCTTCGTCGTCTGCGCCGCGGTCAGCCTCGTCGTCGGCTTCGCCCTGTTCGGCGCGCTGACCTACCTGCCGCTGTTCCAGCAGGTCGTGCGCGGGCTGAGCCCGACCGCCTCGGGGCTGCAGCTGATCCCGGTGATGGGCGGCCTGCTGATCTCCTCGATCGTGTCGGGCCAGATCATCACGCGCACGGGCCACTACAAGGTCTGGCCGATCCTGGGCACCGCGGTCGCGGCGGTCGGTCTCTGGTTGTTGTCGTCCTTGGACCAGTCGACGGGCAGCGGCGTCGCGGCGCTGCACATGCTGGTCCTGGGCCTCGGGCTCGGGATGGTCATGCAAGTGCTGGTGCTGGCCGTCCAGAACTCGGTGTCCTACGAGCAGCTCGGCGTCGCGACGTCGGGGGCGACGCTGTTTCGCTCGATCGGCGGGTCGCTCGGCACCGCGGTGCTCGGCGCGATCTTCACGGGCCGGCTGACGAGCGAGTTGTCGTCCAAGCTGCCCTCCAGCGGCGGCGCCGTGGAAGGCGGCGTCAACCCGGCCCAGATCGGGCAGCTGCCCAAGCCGGTTCACGACGCCTACATCTCGGCGTTCACCGACGCGCTGCACCTCGTGTTCCTCGTGGCGACCGGCGTCGTGCTGCTCGCCTTCGTGCTCACGTGGCTCATCGAGGAGCGCCCGCTGCGCAGCACGGTCGAGACCACCACCATCGCGGAGGGCTTCGGCCCGCCGGTCGACACGGACTCGCTGAGCGAGATCACGCGTGGCCTGACGCGCCTGGTCGGGCGCGAGCGGACGCTGAGGTTCCTGGAGGGCGCCGCGGCGCGGGCGGGCGTGGAGCTGTCGCCGAGCGCCGCGTGGCTGCTGCTGCGCCTGGGCGCCTCGGACGTCCCGCCCCTCGGCGAGCTGCGATCCCTGCCGCACGTCGATCCGGGTCGCTTCGACGCCGCGCTGGACGAGCTGCGCGGGCGGGGACTGGTCGATGACGCGAAGCTCACCCCGCCCGGCCGCGCCGTGCGTGACCAGCTCGTCGCCGCGCGCACCGACCTCCTGAGGGGGCTCGTCGAAGACTGGAAGCCCGAGCAGCACCCGGAGCTCGACCCACTGCTGGCACGCCTGGCCGAGGAGCTCGGGCGGCCACCGCGTGAGCCGGAGGCGGCGGCGGGCGCCGGGACCGGCGACCGTCCGGGAGCGGGCTAGAGGCTGCCGCGGCCCGGCGTGACCCGGCGGTCGGCCTCGTCGATCCGCTCGTCGTTGATCGACGCGAAGCGGCGCGCCATCAGGCCGGACGCGTCGAACTCCCACATCTCGTTGCCGTGCGAGCGCCACCACTGCCCGTCGGCGTCGCGGCTCTCGTACTCGAAGCGCACCGCGATGCGGTCGTGCGTGAACGCCCACAGCTGCTTGCGAAGCCGGTAGTCGCGCTCGCGCGACCACTTGCGCGTCAGGAACGCCCGGATCTCGTCACGCCCTTGCAGGAACTCGTCGCGGTTGCGCCACTCGGAGTCCTCCGTGTAGGCAAGCGCGACCCGCTCGGGATCGCGGCTGTTCCACGCGTCCTCGGCCGCCTGGACCTTCGCCGCCGCGGTCTGTGCGGTGAACGGCGGGCGGATGTCGGTGGGGCCGGGCATGGGGCCATGCTGACGGTCGCGGACGGTGACGGGCGCGCCGGGGTTCGCGGCTGAACGCGGGCGGTCGGGATGCTCGTCCTCGCCCGCCCGAGCGCCCGCGACCGCCGCTCAGACCTTGACCACCATCTTGCCCGTGTTCGCGCCGCGCAGGAGATCGATGAACGCCTGCGGCGCGTTCTCGAGGCCGTCGACGACGGTCTCGCGGAAGGTGATCCGGCCGTCGCGCACCGCCGGGCCGACCTCGGCGTGGAAGGTGGGCAGGAGGCCGGCGTAATCGGTGACGATGAAGCCGCGGAGCGCCAGACGCTTGCCCACCGCGATCGTGAGGTTGCGCGGCCCCGGCACCGGCTCGGTCGAGTTGTAGGCCGCGATGGCGCCGCACATCGCCACGCGTCCGCGCAGGCGCAGCGCGCCGATCGCCGCCTCCAGGTGATCGCCGCCGACGTTGTCGAAGTACACGTCGATGCCGTCGGGCGCGGCCTTCGCAAGCTGCTCGGCCACCGCGCCGTCCTTGTAGTTGAACGCCGCGTCGAAGCCGAGGTCGTCGGTCAGGTGAGCGACCTTCTCCGCCGACCCGGCGCTGCCGATCACCGTGTTGCCGCGCAGCTTGGCGATCTGGCCCACGAGGCTGCCGACCGCGCCGGCCGCACCGGAGACGAAGACGACGTCGCCGTCGGCCAGCCCCGCCACCTCCGTCAGCCCGGCGTAGGCGGTGAGGCCCGGCATCCCGAGGACGCCGAGGTAGGCCGACGGCGAGATGCCGGCGGGATCGACCTTGCGGACCTGATCGGCCGGCAGGACGGCGTGCTCGCGCCAACCGAGCTGATGCAGGACCGTGTCGCCCGGCGCCAGGCCCTCGGCCTCGGAGGCGACGACCTCGCCGACCGCGCCGCCGTCCATCGCCCGGTCGAGCCGGAACGGCGGCACGTAGGACTTGGCGTCGT
>JAWVGD010000429.1:0-3394 GCA_033855515.1 Baekduia sp. | reverse complement strand
TCCGAGAGCCCGCCCGACGACGCCTCGGCCATCCGGATCCGCAGCAGCTGCCGCGGGTAGTTCCATTCATACAGCACTTCGGCCGAGTCGATGCCCTCGTAGCACTGCACGCGGATCAGCGGGGTGTCGAGGACCGCGGCCAGCGCCTTGGCCGCCTCGGTCTTGCCGACGCCCGCCTCGCCCTCCAGCAGCAGCGGCTGGGGGAGCGCGAGCGCCAGGAACAGCGCGGTGGCGAGGCCCTCGTCGGCGAGGTAGTCGACCTCCGCCAGGCGCACGGCCAGCGCGTCGGCGTCGGCGACCAGCGGCGCGGGGTCGTCGATCATGCGCGCGCCGTCTCCGCCGCCAGGACCGCCTCGTAGTCCTCCCAGGTGTCGACGTCGATCGGCACGGGGCCGGCGATCGGGACCTCGACGACGTCGGTCGCATGACGCTCGAGCAGCTTCCAGACCGCCTTGTCGCCGTGCATCTGCGCCAGCTCGCCGAATGCGTCGCGGCCGAACGCGAACGGGTGGCCACGGCCGTCGTCGTAGCGGCACACGGCCAGCGCCGCATCGCCGCGCCCGGCCAGCAGCGCCGCGACCGTCTGCGGACGCACGCCCGGCTGGTCGCCCAGCAGCAGGACCAGCGCGTCGCTGCGCGGGTCGACCGCGTGCAGCGCGGCCGCGATCGAGGACGAGCAGCCGCTGCCGTAGGCCGGGTTGGTCACGACCTCCAGGCCGTGGAGGTCGACCTGGTCGAGGACGTCGCGGGCGCTGGCGCCGACCGCGCAGAGCAGCTGCGTGAAGCCGCAGGCCCGCGCGGTGTCCAGCGTGTGGTCCAGCAGCGTGCGCCCGCGGTAGGGCAGCAACTGCTTGGGCTGCCCCAGACGCCGCGACCCGCCGGCCGCCAGGACCAGGCCCGTGACGCGCGGGCGCTCAGTGCGGGTCATGCCCATGGCAGCAACCACCGCCGCCGTCGCCGGTGGCCGTCGCGGCGCCGGGCGCCCCGGCATGCAGGGGCGCCCCGCGCGGCGTGCCCGAGCGGCGCTCCTGCACGATCTCGGCGAGGATCGACAGGGCGATCTCCGGTGGGGTCCGGGCGCCGATGTCGAGGCCGGCCGGCGTGTGCAGCCGCGAGCGCAACGCCTCGGGGACGTCGAGCGCCGCGCGGACGCTCGCGCCCCGCCGCGGGCTCGCGACCAGCGCGACGTACGGGACGCCCTCGGTCAGCGCCGCGGCCAGCGCGGCCTCCTCGCCGCGGCCATGCGACGCCACGACCAGTGCGAGGTCTTCACCGCTGACCGGCACGGCGTCACCGGAGGGGCGAACGGCCTCCAGCCCCACGTGCGGTGCCAGGTCGTGCAGGGCCTCGGCGACGGGTGCGTCGCCGACGACCACCACGCGCGGCGCCGGCAGCGAGGGATCCAGGAAGATCTCCAGCGCGCCGCCGCTCAGGCACGGGTTGTGGGAGGTGACGGAGCCGTCGACGACCGGCTCGTCATCGCGGGCCTCGGCGTCGGGGACGAGCCGCAGCAGCAGCGGCTCGCCGGTCTCCATCGCCCGCACGCCGTGCATGCGCACGGCCGCCTCGGCGCACACGCCACCGACGAAGCCCTCCACCGTCCCGTCGGCCAGGACGAGCGCGACGTCGCCGGGATGCGCGCTCGTCGGCCTCTGGGCCCGCACGACCGTGGCGGTGACGAACGGCCGGCGCGCGTCGCGCAGCTCCCGCGTGCGGTCGGCCAGGGAGGTCGCGATCACTGCGGCGGCACCCCGTTTCCCTGCATGGCGTCCCACACGCGCGACGGCGTGCAGGGCATGTCGATGTGCTCGACCCCGTGGGTCGCGTGCAGCGCGTCGATGATCGCGTTGACGATCGCCGGCGGCGAGCCCACGGTCGGCGACTCGCCGACCCCCTTGGCGCCGATCGGGTGGTGCGGCGAGGGCGTCACGGTCGCGCCGAGCTCCCAGTCGGGCACCTCGAGCGCCGTCGGGATCAGGTAGTCCATGAACGAGCCGCCCAGGCAGTTGCCCTGCTCGTCGAACGCGATCAGCTCCATCAGCGCGATGCCGACCCCTTCGGCCAGCCCGCCGTGGATCTGGCCGTCGACGATCATGGGGTTGATCCGCACGCCGCAGTCGTCGACGGCGATGAAGCGGCGGATGCTGACCTGTCCCGTTCCGGGATCGATGTCGACGACGCAGATGTAGGCGCCGAACGGGAACGTCAGGTTCGGCGGGTTGTACACGCAGATGTCCTCGAGCACCCCCTCGACGCCGTCGGGCAGATCGCCCGCGCCGTGGGCGGCCATCGCGATCTCCTGGATCGTCTTGCCCTGCCCGGGGTCGCCCTTGACGAAGAAGCGGCCTTTCTCCCACTCGAGGTCGTCGGGCGCGACCTCGAGCATGCCGGCCGCGATCAGACGGGCGCGCTCGCGGACCTTGCGCGCCACCAGCGCGGTCGCGGCGCCCGAGACGGGCGTCGACCGGCTGCCGTAGGTGCCCAGGCCGTAGGGCGTGCGGTCGGTGTCGCCGTTGACGACCTCGATGTCCAGCGCGGGGATGCCGAGCTCCTCGGCGACGATCTGGGCGAACGTCGTCTCGTGGCCCTGGCCCTGGCTCATCGCGCTGATCGCCAGCACCGCCTTGCCGGTCGGGTGCACGCGCAGCTCGGCGCCGTCGTTCATCGCGAGGCCGAGGATGTCCATGTCCTTGCGCGGCCCGGCGCCCACGGTCTCGGTGAAGAACGAGATGCCGATGCCCATCAGCTCGCCGCGGGCGCGCTTCTCGGCCTGCTCGGCGCGCAGCTCGTCGTAGCCGGCCATCTCCATCGCCAGCCGCATGGCGGTCTCGTACTCGCCCGAGTCATAGACCCACCCGGTCTTGCACTGGTACGGGAACTGCTCGGGCTTGATGAAGTTCTTGAGCCGCAGCTCCGCCGGGTCCATCTCCAGCTGCAGCGCCAGCGCGTCGACCATGCGCTCGACGAGGTAGGTCGCCTCGGTCACCCGGAACGAGCAGCGGTAGGCCACGCCGCCGGGCGCCTTGTTGGTGTAGACGCCCGTGACGTTGCAGTAGGCGGCCTGCAGGTCGTAGGAGCCGCTGAAGATGTGGAAGAACCCGGCCGGGTACTTCGTCGGCTGCGCCGTGGCGTTGAAGGCGCCGTGGTCGGCGATCACGTCGACGCGCACGCCGGTGATCGTGCCGTCGGCGGTCGCGGCGATCTCGCCGTGCATGATGTAGTCGCGGGCGAAGCCGGTCGACATGAGGTTCTCGGAGCGGTCCTCCTGCCACTTGACGGGCTTGCCGGTGAGGATCGAGCCGACGACCGCGCAGACGTAGCCGGGGTAGATCGGCACCTTGTTGCCGAAGCCGCCGCCGATGTCGCCGGGGATGATCCGGATCTTGTGCTCGGG
>JAWVGD010000428.1:0-11749 GCA_033855515.1 Baekduia sp. | reverse complement strand
GTTGCCGTAGCGGCTGGCGTTGACGGCCTCGATCGCGGTGGCGAGGTCGGGTGCGCGGACGAACGTCAGCACCGGGCCGAACAGCTCCTCCTCGACGGCGCGATGCCCGGCGGGCACGTCGTCGAGGATCGTCGGCGCCAGCGAGCAGCCGCCGGGGCCGGCGTCGCCGCGGCCGTCCAGGACGACCGTCACGCCGTCGGCCTCGGCCTGGTCGATGTCGGCGACGAGGCGCTCGCGCGCCTCGGGGCTCACGACGGGGCAGACGTCGGTCTCGGCATCCGCGCCGGCGCCGGTGCGCAGCTTGGCGGCCGCCTCGACGATGAGATCGCGCGAGGCGTCCTGCTCGGCCTCGGTGCCGACCAGGACGGCGATCGAGCCCGCGAGGCAGCGCTGGCCCGCGGCGCCGAAGGCCGAGCCGAGCACGCCGCCGACCATGAGCCCGGGGTCGGCGTCGGGCATGACGACCATCGAGTTCTTCGCGCCGCCCAGGGCCTGGACGCGCTTGCCGTTGGCGGTTGCCCGCTCGGCCACGTAGCGCGCCGTCCGGGCCGAGCCGACGAAGGAGATCGCGTCGACGCCCGGATGGTCGAGCAGCGCGTTGACGACGTCGTGCGCGCCGTGGACGAGGTTCAGCAGGCCTGCGGGGAAGACGCCGAGCCCGCCGGCGAGCTCGACGATGCGCTCGCCGGTCAGCGGGTCCTGCTCGGACGGCTTCAAGATGAAGGCGTTGCCCGCAGCCAGCGCGTAGGGCAGGAACCACAACGGGATCATCGCCGGGAAGTTGAACGGGGTGATCGCGGCGATCACGCCGACGGGCTGGCGGACGAGCTCGACGTCGACGCCGGTCGCGACGCCCTCGAGGTTCTCGCCCTTGAGCAGGTGCGGCATCCCGATCGCCGCCTCGCAGGACTCGATGCCGCGGCCGACCTCGGCCGCGGCGTCGTCCAGCGTCTTGCCCATGTCGCGGCTGACGAGCTCGGCGAGCTCGTCACGGTGGGCGTCGAGGACGTCGCGCAGCTTCATGACGGCCCGGGCGCGGACCACCGGCGAGGTGGCGCGCCACTGCGCCTGCGCCGCGCGGGCCGCGCGCACGGCGGCGTCGACGTCGGTGGCGGTCGAGAGCGGGACGCGGGCCAGCAGCCGGCCCGTGGCCGGGTCGCGGTCCTCGAGCGTCTCGCCCGAGGCCGACGGCACCCAGGCGCCGCCGATGTGGTTGGCGAGGACGCGGACCTGAGTGGACGAGGGGACGGCGGTCGAGGTCACCGCCACAGCCTCGGGGTCAGACCCCGTCGTCCACAACGGGCGGGTCGTCCGAACTTGCCCCGGCCGGCTAGACAGGTTGTCCAGTCGCTCCCGGGCTGCGCCCGTGGCGCAGGTGTCGCCGCGCCTGCAGGGCGAGGTGGAGGGACAGCAGCACGTGGGCGTCGGCCACGTCGACCGCGAGCACCTGCTGCAGCCGGGCGATCCGGTCATAGAGCGCCTGACGGTTGAGGTGCAGGGTGCGGGCGGTCTCGGCCTTGCGGCCGCCGTGGGCGCAGAGCGCCTCCAGCGTCGGCAGCAACTGGTGCTTGCGGCGCCCGTCGTGGGCGATCAGCGGACCGAGCATCTGGTCGACGAACGCGGCGAGCTCCTCCTGGTCGCGCCAGTGCCAGAGCAGGCGGTCGAGCTGCATCGTGGTGGCGTCGTGCCACGGGCGCGGCGGCAGGCCGGCCGCGGCGGCGCCGGCCTCGGCGGTCGCGTGCAGCGCGGCCGCCACACCGGGCCACGCCGCGGAGGCGCCCACCGCCACGACGGCGTCGCTTCCCGCGTGCTCGCGGGCGCCGGCGTGCAGCAGGCGGGCGGCGCGCTCGGCGACGTCGGCGCGGTCGCTCGCGTCGCGCAGCCCGAGGAGGACCAGCAGCCCGCCGTCCTGCGGGTCGACGCCGAGCAGCGCCGGGACGCCGAGCCCGGCGAGGTCGCGCTCGAGGTCGCGCAGCGCCGGCGTCCAGGACCGGGCCCCGCCGACGCGCGGCGCCGACAGCCGGGCGACGAGCGGCAGCAGCGCGTCGCCACGGGCCGCGAAGCCCATCCCCTGGGCGCGCGCGGCGGCATGGTCGGGCGCGACGCGGCCGTCGGCGAGCTCGCTGAGCAGATCGCCGCGTCCGCGCGCGAGCAGCTCCTCCTCCTGTCGCGTCCGCAGGAGCGCGAGGGCGACGATGCCGGCGGCGCGGTCGACGGCGAGCGCGGCGAACGCCTCCAGCGGGCCGTCGACCGGGAGTGCGACGAGGCGCCCGGGCGCGGCGCCGTCGCCGGTCGGGACGGGAGCCGCCACGCCGAGCGTCGCGGCGTCGTCGCGGGCCTGCGTCCAGGCCCCGACGGGGTCGTCCTCCACGGCGCTGGCCGGCGGCACGGCGTGGTAGAGCAGGCGACCGTCGGCCGCCTCCAGGAACACCGGGTTGGCGACGGCCTCGGCCGCCAGGCGCAGCACGGCGGGGATCCCGCCGCCCTGCACGATGAGGGTCGTGAACCGCGACTGCAGCTCCTCGGCGCGGCGCAGGAGGTCGTAGTGGTGGTTGACGATCTCGGTGTGGATCGCCTCGGTGACCGAGACGAACGGCACCTCGCGGTGCAGCTCCACCAGCGGCAGCCCGTGCTGCTCGGCCGCCGCTCGCAGCGCGGGCGGCAGCCGAGCGTCGTAGGTGTGGCCGAGCTCGATCACCAATGCGGCGACCTCGCGGGCGGCGAGCTCGGCGACGAACCGTCGCTGGTCGCCGGCCTTGGCGCCGATCCCCATGCCCGTCGTCAGCAGCAGCTCGCCACCGCGCAGCAGCGACGCGATGTTCGGGACCTCGCCGGCGTGGACCCAGCGCAGCGTCCGGTCCAGGCCCCGATGCCCGGCGACGACCTCGGGCAGCCCGCGTCGCAGCGCCGGCAGCGCGAGCGCGGCGGCGACCGTGATCCGGGGTGGATCGGACGCGTCCATCGCCGGGGCACTGTAGGGCGTGACCGGACACAACGTCTACCCCTCGAGATTCCGCCTCAGATGTTGTCGCCGCCGAATGCCTCGCTGACCGAGTCGTCGGTGAAGATCCGGTGGATCGTGTCGGCGAGCAGCTCGGCGCAGCTGACCACGCGCAGGACGTCGGGGGCGCCGGCGGGCACCGGCACGGTGTCGGTCACGAGCAGCTCCTGCAGGCCAAGCGCGCCGACGCGCTCCAGCGTGCCGGCGCTGAGGACCGGGTGCATCGCCACGGCGGTGACGCTCGCCGCATCGGCATCGCGCAGGGCGCCGACGGCGGCCGAGAGCGTGCGGCCCGTGTCGATGATGTCGTCGACCACCACCGTGCTGCGGCCGCCGACCTCGCCGATCACGCGGTGCGTGGGGTTGTCGGCCTCGGGGTCGAGGATCGCCAGATCCGTGCCCAGATGCAGGGAGAACTTCTTGGCGAGCTTGACGCGTCCGGCGTCCGGGGCGACGACCACGGCGTCCTGGGGCAGGCGCGCGCGAAGGTCGGCCGAGAGCGCGTGCAGCGCGGTCATGTGGTCGACCGGCCGGCGGAAGAAGCCCTGCGCCTGACCGGTGTGGAGGTCGACGGTGAGCACGCGGTTGACGCCGACGGACTCGAGCATCCGGGCGACCGCGCGGGCGCTGATGGGCTCGCGCAGCCGCGACTTCATGTCCTGGCGGCTGTAGCCGAACCACGGGATGACGGCGATGACGCGGTGCGCCGACGCCCCGACCGCCGCGTCGATCATCAGCACGAGCTCCATCAGCGCGTCGTTGATCGTCAGCGACCCGTCACGGGTCCCGGCCAGCGACTGCACGAGGAACACGTCGGCGCCGCGCACCGACTCCTCGTAGCGGCAGTAGACCTCGCCGTTGGCGTAGGTCTGCAGGTCGACGGGTCCGGCCTCGACGCCGAGCCGCCGCCCGATCGCGCGGGCCAGCTCGGTCGAGCTGCGGCCCGCGAAGAGCATGAGGCGCTTGTCGTAGTCCAGCGGAAGGTGGGTCGGCACGTGGCGGCAGATCATCGCGGAAACGCGGGTCGGACCGCGTCCGCCGGGCTGGCTCCGGCCGGCCGGATCGGGGGAGCGTTGGCACCGTGAGCGAGCTCGAGCTGACGCGGACCCCGGGCATGGGCAGCGCCGCGAGGACCGCTTGACGGCGCTCAGGCGTCCGCGGGCAGCTCGTCGCGGTGCGGGGGGTTCGCTCCGGGGCGCTCGCAGGTGAGCGCGGCGATGCGGCAGGCGTAGGTGGTGGCCTCGGTCACGGCCGGCAGGTCGGCGACGTCGCCGCGACCGAGCCCCGCGCCGTGCCACCAGGACAGCAGCCCGCCGAGGAAGGCGTCGCCGGCGCCGATCGTGTCGACGACGCGCGCCGGCGGCGCCGCGACGGCCACGGCGCCGGTCGCCGTGACGACGAGCGCGCCCTCGGCGCCGAGGGTCACGAGGCCGACGGCCCCGCCGTCGGGGCGCAGCAGCGTGCGGATCGCGTCGGCGACCTCCGCCCCCGGGCGCAGCCACGCGAGATCCTCGGCGCTGGCCTTGACCACGTCGGCGCGCCGCAGGATCCGCTCCAGGCGCGCCCGGTAGGCGGCGGGATCGGCGATCGCGGCCGGCCGGCAGTTCGGGTCGACGGCCACCAGGACCTCGTCGCCGGCCTCGGCGACGAGCCGCTCGAGGGTCGCCGCCGTCGGCTCGAACACCAGGCCGAGCGTCCCCACGCACAGGATCGCGACGTCGGCGGGCAGCACGGCCGCCGCGTCGGGGAACGTCAGCCCCGGCGCCGAGGTGCCCTCGACGTAGAAGCGGTAGGCCGCCGAGCCGTCGTCGCCGATCTCGGCCAGCGCGAGCGTCGTCGGGTCGTCGGTCGCCACGGCCGTCCCGAGCCCCACGCCGTCGGCGGCCAGCGCCTCGCGCAGGATCGCGCCGAAGCGGTCGCCCGAGAGGCAGCCGAGGTAGTGCGCCGGCGCGCCGAGCCGCGACGCGGCCCGCGCCGCGTTGAACGGCCCGCCGCCGGGGTGGGCGACGAGCTCGCCGGACTCGGCGAACACCAGGTCGACCAGCGCCTCGCCGGCCACCACGATCGCGCCCGTGCCACGTCGCTCCGCGTCCCCGCTCTCCATCCCTCCCGACCCTATCCGCCCGGGCGTCGAGGGCCTTACGCCGGCGCCGCGCCCCAGGTCAGGACGGTCCCGCCCCACGCCAGGCCGGCGCCGAACGCGCCGAGCAGGACCAGCGAGCCGGGCCGCAGGCGGCCGTCGGCGTCGGCGACCGCGAGTGCGGTCGGCAGGCTGGCCGAGGTCGTGTTGCCGATGCCGGCGATGCAATCCACGACGCGCGCGGCCGCGAGCCCGAGCCGCTCGCCGACCGCCGCGGTGATCCGCGCGTTGGCCTGATGCAGCACGGCGAGGTCGAGGTCGGCGACGGTGGCGCCGGCCAGCGCCGTCGCGCGCTCGGCGACGTCGACCAGCGAGTCGACGGCGCGGCGGAAGGTCCGCTGGCCCTCCATCTTCACCGGGCCGGCCGGCCACGGCGTGACGATCGCGTCGCCGGCGGCGCCGTCGGCCTCGAGGATGAACGGGCCCACGCGCGAGTCGCCGGGGACCGCACGCACGACCACCGCGCCCGCGCCGTCGCCGAAGATGCCGGCCGTGACGCGGTCGCCGTAGTCCAGGACGCGCGACATCGCGTCGGCGCCCACGACGACGGCGGTCTGCGCGCGGCCTGACTCGACCTGGCCGACGGCCAGCGACAGCGCCGCCAGGAAGCCGGTGCAGGCCGCGTTGAGGTCCATGGTCCCGGCGCGGGTGGCGCCGATCATCGACGCCACGACGGCCGCCGAGTGCGGTGTGAGCGCGTCGGGCGTCATCGTCGCCATCAGCAGCAGGTCGACCGAGGCGGGGTCGACGTCGGCGCCGGCCAGCGCGTCACGCGCGGCGGCAGCGGCGAGGTCGTTGAGCTGCTCGTCGCCGGCGAGGCGCCGGCGCTGGTGGACGCCCGTGCGGCGCACCAGCCACTCGGGCTCGATGCCGAGCGGTCCGGCGATGTCGGCGGTGTCGAGCGTCCCCTCCGGGAAGCTCGAGGCGACCGAGACCAGCGCCGCGCCCGTGCGCGTGGGGCGCAGGATCCGCGCGTGGGTCTGGGGCTCGAGCGTGCCGTGCAAGTGCGTGATGATGGTCATTGAGCGCCCGCGGACCGCCGCCCCGGACCGCTCAAGCGCCTGAACGGGCTACCGGGAGTCAGGGGACGTTCAGATTTCCTGACCGATGGCTCAGCCGCGCGCGGCCGATCAGTCGCGGCGCTCGATCAGCCGCGACATCACGACCTGCGAGCGCGTCCGCACCACCGAGGCCTCGCGCTGGAGCTCCATGATGACCCGCTCCAGGTCCTGCGGGTCTCGCGCGCGGACGCGCACGATGCAGTCGGCGTCCCCCGTGATGCTCCACGCCTCGACGACCTCGGGCAGCGGCCGCAGCGACTCGCGGACCTCGTCGAGGCCGATCCCCGGCGCGTAGAAGAGCTCGATCAGCGCCTCGGTCGTGGCGCCGAGCGCGGCCGGGTCCACCAGCGCCGTGAACCCGCGCAGCACGCCGCTGCGCCGCAGCCGGTCGACGCGCCGCTTGACCGCCGGCGCCGACAGCGAGACGTGGCGCCCGATCTCGTCGTAGGTCGAGCGCGAATCCTGCACCAGCGACGCAAGGATCTTGCGATCGACGTCGTCTACGCGCAATGGATCGGGCATCGCGCGCACGATAGCGGCCTTGAGCGAGGGCGTCCGGGCGCGTAGCCTCGCCGGATGACCCCGCTGCGCCCCGTCATCCGCGTGCTGTTCGACGAAGCCCACGGCCAGGCCTGGAGCATCCGGCCCGAGATGGCGGCCCGGATGCAGCCCTCGCACCCGGCCGACGCGTCCTACGCCCGCGCGGCGGACCTGCTGCGCGCGCGCCGCGTCGACGTCGCGGTGCACGCCGACGGCCTGCTGGACGCGGCCGCCCTCGACGGCGCCGACGTCGTCGTCCTCGCCCATCCCTCCGAGCCCAAGTGGGAGGCGACGACGGGCGTCGGCTCACCGGTCCTCGACGACGCCGAGCTCGTGGCGCTGGAGGCGTTCGTCGCGGCCGGCGGCGGCCTTGTCGTGCTGGGCGAGAGCGAGCAGGACAAGTACGGCAACAACCTCAACGCGCTGCTGGGCCGGTTCGGGGTCGCGATCGACCACGACACGGTCCAGGACTACGAGCGCAACCTCAACAGCACGCCGTCCTGGGTGCGCGCCGACGTGGTCACCGGCGAGCGCGGCGCCGCGGGCGACCTGCTGGCGAGCGTCACGGACGCCTGCTTCTACCGCGCGGGCACGCTGACCGTCGACCCCGGCGCCGACGCGCAGATCCTCGCGCGCACGAGCCCGAGCGCCTCGGCCCCGCGCGCGGCCCTGGCCGCCGCGGTGCGCCACGGGTCCGGGCGCGTCGTCGCGCTGGCCGACTCCGACCTCTTCGGCGACGACTGTCTCGGCGATCTGCACCACGCCCAGCTCTGGACCAACCTGGTGTCCTGGGCCGCGGCCACCGCCTACGCGCGGCCGTCGGCCGCCGCGCCCTCGGAGGCCGCCGCCGATCCGGCGTGGGCGCGCCTGCGCGACGCCACCGACGCGCTGCGGCTGCTGCAGGACCCCGACGGCTCGCTGGACGTCAACGCCCACGGCGAGGCGACCGTGCGCGCGCACGTGGACACCATGGCCGCGGCGGTGGAGGCCCTCGCCGGACGGCCCGAGCTCGCCCACCAGCACGACCACCTCGCCGCGGCCGTCGCCGACCTGCGCGCCTGGGCCGACGGCGGCTACGCCAAGCCCGACTTCACCACGTCGCTGGAGCTCTTCCGCCCCGACCGGCAGCGCGAGGACGGCATCGAGCACCTCGTGCTCTTCCCGATGTACACCCAGAACGGCTCGCGCGACACGCGCTTCGAAGCGCTGCTGGTCGCCGTGCCGTGGCCCGCATGGCTGGCCGAGCTGGAGGGCGACCGCTACGACAACGCCAAGTTCGTCCCGGTCACGCTGACCGACCACACCGCCGGCTATGACTCCGAGTGCGCGGTGCTCTTCCCCGAGACCGTGAGCGTGGCCGGCAAGCCCGCCAACCACTTCGGCGGGATCTTCGCCGACCGCGAGGCCGAGCGCTTCCGGCGCGTCGTCGGCGCCGCCGCCGACGTCGTGGGCATCAACCTGCCGCCCGACGCCGCCGCGCTGCTGGGCTCCGAGCGCCTGTCGCTCGACGCCTACGTGTTGTGGGACCTGATCCACGACCGTGCCCACAGCCGCGGCGACCTGCCGTTCGACCCCTTCATGATCCGCCAGCGGATGCCGTACTGGATGTACTCGCTGGAGGAGCTGCGCTGCGACCTCACCGCCTTCGGGGAGGCCGTCAAGCTCGAGGGCGAGGGCATGGCCTTCGCGCGCAACGTCCAGTACGCGATCCTGTTCGACCGGATCTTCCGCTTCCCGGTGACCGGCGCGCGGGTGCGCAACTACGACGGCCTGGGCGGCCAGCTGCTGTTCGCCTACCTGCACCGCCACGGCTTCGTGCACTGGACCGACAACCGCCTGACGGTCGAGTGGGACCGCCTCGCCGAGGGCGTCGCCGGCCTGCGCGGCGAGGTCGAGACGCTGTACCGCGAGGGCATCGACCGCTCCAAGCTTGCGCAATGGGGCGCCGCGCACGACCTCGTCGCGCGCTACGTGCCGGCGACGTCGGGCTCGCGGTGGGCCGGAGCGGTCCGCGCCTACGCCGACGTCGAGGACCCGCGGCCCTACATCGACGAGGTCGCGCCCGACGAGTTCCCGCTGTCGATGTTCTACACGTCGCTCAAGCAGAAGCTCGAGCCGGTGCTCGGGCGGCCCTCGCACGAGTCCGGCGCGCGGGTCGCGGTGGCCGCATGAGCGGGTTGCTGCAGGGGCGGCGCATCGCCGTCGCGGGGGCCGGCGGCGGGCTCGGCCCGGCCGTCGTGCGGGCGCTGGCCGCCGAGGGCGCGTGGGTCGCGGCGGCAGACCGGACCGACGCGCACCTCGACGTCGTCCGCGACATCGCCGGCGACGCCAGCGCCGCCGACCTCGTCACCGCCGAGGGCGCGTCCGCGTGGGCGGCGTCGCTCGGCGAGGTCGACGGCCTGCTGCATCTCGTGGGCGGCTGGCGCGGCGGGTCGTCGATCGAGGACACGGACCTCGCCGACCTCGACCTGCTCGAGGAGCTGCTGTTCCACAGCGTCGTGCACACGACGCGCGCGTTCGCCCCGCTGCTGAAGGCGGCCGGGCCGCGCGGGCGCTTCGCGCTCGTGTCCTCCTCGGTGGCCGCCCGGCCGGTCGCCGGCAACGCCGCCTACGCTGCGACCAAGGCCGCCGCCGAGGCGTGGACGATGAGCCTGGCCGCCGAGCTGGCCGAGACCGAGGGCACCGCGAACATCGCCGTCGTCTCGGCGATCGTCACGCCGCAGATGCGCGCCGAGAACCCGGACAAGGCCTTCAGGACGTTCACCGACGTCGACGAGATCGCCGGTGCGCTCGTCTACCTGTGCTCGGACGGCGCGCGCAAGATGAACGGCCACCGGCTGCACCTCCACAAGGCCTAGGGGAACGCTGGCCCAGAGGGCCAGGTTCCCTTGCGGCCCGTCACCGACGCACGCTCCTGGGTGGCGCACGGCCTAGGCTGCGGTGCATGCGCGCGTTCGCCTCAGACAACTACGCCGGCGCCCACCCCGAGGTCCTCGCGGCCATCGCGGAGGCCAACGCCGACCACGTGGTCTCCTACGGAGACGATCCGTGGACCGCGCGCGCGACGGCGCTGCTGCGCGCGGAGTTCGGCGAGCAGGCCTCCCCGTGGCTCGTGTTCAACGGCACGGCGGCCAACGTCCTGTCGCTCGGCGCGCTCACGCGGTCGTGGGAGTGCGTGGTCACGCCGACGACCTCGCACCTGCACGCCGACGAGGCCGCCGCGCCCGAGCGCATGGCGCAGATCAAGCTGCTGACGCTGCCGACCGACGAGGGGAAGCTCGGCCCGGACCAGATCGAGCCGCTGCTGGCGCGTCAGGGCGACGAGCACGCGCCCCAGGTGCGCGTCATCTCGATCGCCAACACGACCGAGCTCGGCACGCTCTACGACGTCGACGAGGTGCGCGCGCTGGCCGACGTCGCCCACGCCAACGGGCTGTTCCTCCACGTCGACGGGTCCCGGCTGGCCAACGCCGCCGCCGCGCTCGGCGGGTCGCTGGGCGACATCACCACGGCCGCGGGCGCCGACGTCGTCTCCTTCGGGCTGACCAAGAACGGCGCGCTGGGCGTCGAGGCCGTCGTCTTCCTCCGCGAGCCCTCGCCCGCCGGCTTCGCGTGGATGCGCAAGCAGCACGCGCAGCTCTCCTCCAAGATGCGCTTCATGTCCGCGCAGGTGGTCGCGCTGCTGGAGGACGACCTGTGGCGCCGCTCGGCGTCGCACGCCAACGCCATGGCCGCGCGGCTGGCCCAGCGCGTGTCGGCCATCCCCGGCGTGCAGGTCACGCGGCCGGTCCAGGCCAACGCGGTCTTCGCGATCCTGCCGCGCGCGCTCGCCGACGCCGTCCGCGCCCAGTTCCCCTTCTACACGTGGGACGAGGGCACGGGCGAGGTGCGCTGGATGTGCTCGTGGGACACCACCGAGCAGGACGTCGACGGCTTCGTCGCCGCACTCCAGGCGGGCGCGAGCACCACAACCGCGTAGCGCCGCGCCCCGCTCGCCGGCGGCGCCGCGGCCGGACGGTACGATCGGCCCGTGCCCGATCGCCTGTACTTCACGGACTCCGATGCGGCCAACGCGCTGATCGCGACCGACCCGATGGCGTTGCTCGTCGGCTTCGCGCTCGACCAGCAGGTCAGCGTCCAGAAGGCGTTCGCCGGGCCGCTGGCGTTGCAGGAGCGCCTCGGCGCGATCGACGCGGCCACGCTGGCGGACGCCGACCTGGAGCCGGTCTTCCGCATCAAGCCCGCCGTGCACCGCTTCCCGGGCGCGATGGCCCGGCGCGTCCACGACCTCGCCGTCCACATCCGCGACAACTACGACGGGGACGCCGCACGCGTCTGGACCGACGCCGCCGACGGCGACGCCCTGCGCGCGAACCTCGCGGCGCTGCCGGGGTTCGGGACGATGAAGATCAAGGCGCTCGGGGCGGTCCTGGCCAAGCACTACGACGTCGCCGCCGCCGCCGCCCTCGTCCCGTGGCATCCGACGCTGGGCGACGTCGATTCGCCGCAGGCGCTGGCCGACTACCAGGCCGCCAAGCGCGTGCACAAGGCGGAGTGGTCGAAGGCCGCGCCGTCTGCGGGCTGAGCGCAACCGAGCATTTTCGGAGAAGACGGCAGGCGCGGGGCGGTCTACCGTCGCCGTCATGTGCCACCCCATGATGTCCGCGATGAACCGGTTCCCCGACCTGGAGGCCGGTGAGCCCGCGCCGGCGCCCGACCGCATCCGGCTGGTCGCCGAGGGCCGAACGCCGGTCGAAGGCGTCGTCGATCTCGCCACGCCGGAGTTCCTGGGCGTGCGGACACCCGACGGGCGCTACCGCCTCGTCGTCGTCCCCCACGACGACCTGCTGCCCACGGGCGCCGGCGGGCCATCCTGACCCTGGCGCCCACCGGGCAACCCGATCCGCGACGACAGCGATCAGCTCAGCGGTCCGGAAGCACCGCCGGCAGCCCGAAGGCGTCGAAGAGCACCGCGCCGAACGTCGTGATCTCGGCGATCCGGCCGTC
>JAWVGD010000427.1:0-3374 GCA_033855515.1 Baekduia sp. | reverse complement strand
CCGCACGCCGGCGCCTGGGACCGCGAGCACCGCTTCCCGCGTGAGGTCTTCACCGCGCTGGGCGAGCTGGGCCTGATGGGCGTCTGCGTCCCCGCCGAGCACGGCGGCGCGGGCGCCGACTTCGTGTCCTACATGTTGGTGCTCGAGGAGCTGTCGCGGGCCGACGCGGGCGTCGGCGTCACCGTCGCGGTGCACACGAGCGCCGGGACGCTCCCGATCCTCGCCAACGGCACCACCGAGCAGGTCGAGCGCCTCGTGCCGCCCCTGGCCCAGGGCCACGAGCTCGCGGCCTTTGCACTGACCGAGTCCGGCTCGGGGTCCGACGCGGGGGCGATGCGCGCCCGTGCGGCCGATGACGGCAGCGGCAACGGCGGCGTCCGGATCTCCGGTACGAAGCAGTGGATCACCAACGGCTCCTACGCCCACACGTTCACCGTGTTCGCGAAGGACCCGGAGCGGCCGAGCGCCTTCGTCGTGCGGCGCGGCGCGGCCGGGTTCTCGGTGACCCGCGAGGAGGAGAAGATGGGGTTGAACTCCTCCTCGACCGCCGACCTCGCCTTCGACGCCACGCCCGGCGAGCGCCTCGGCGCTCCGGGTGCGGGCATGCGCGTCGCGCTGTCGACGCTGGACGGCGGCCGCATCGGCATCGCGGCTCAGGCCCTCGGCATC
This sequence comes from Baekduia sp., assembly GCA_033855515.1. Classification (GTDB taxonomy): domain Bacteria; phylum Actinomycetota; class Thermoleophilia; order Solirubrobacterales; family Solirubrobacteraceae; genus Baekduia. The sequence continues at coordinate 2,705 of JAWVGD010000427.1, read as the reverse complement.
GCCCAGGCCGCGCTCGACGTCGCCACCGCCTACGCCAAGGAGCGCCACGCCTTCGGCCGTCCGCTCGGCGGGTTCGGCGCCATCCAGCAGAAGCTCGCCGACATGCAGACCGAGATCGAGGCGGCGCGCGCGCTCGTCTGGCGCGCCGCGCGGCTGAAGGAGGCCGGCCACCCGCATACGGTCGAAGGCGCCCAGGCCAAGCTGTTCGCCTCGAGGGTCGCCCGCCACTGGACCGGCGAGGCGATCCAGATCCTCGGCGGCTACGGCTACACCAAGGAGTTCCCGGCCGAGCGCTACTACCGCGACGCCAAGGTCACCGAGATCTACGAGGGGACGAGCGAGATCCAGCGCCTGGTGATCGCCCGCGCGCTGCTCGGCGAGGCCGCGCGCGACACGGCATAGGCATCACCCGCCGGTGGCTCGCAGCAGGAAGGCCGCCCAGGTGCGAAACGGGCTCCAGCGCTCCGCCAGCGCGGCGAGCTCGTCGGGGTCCAAGGGCCGGTCGCGACCCGCCATGCGGCCCGCGGCGGCGAGGATGCGCGGCTCGGAGCCCGGCAGCACGTCGCGGGCGCCGACCGCGCGCAGCAGGATGAGCATCGCGGAGAAGTCGCCGATCCCGTGGATCGTCTTGAGGCGCGCCAGCGCGTCGGGCACCGGCAACGCGGCGAGCGCCGCGGCGTCCAGGACGCCCGCGAGCGCCGCGTCGGCGACCGCGTGCAGGCGACGCAGCTTCTCGGCCGGGGCGCCGGGCAGCTCCGGGACGGCCAGCAGCGCCGCCGGTGTGGGGAACGCGCGCCACGGCTCGCCGTCGAGGTCCACTGGCGCGCCGTGCGTGGCGACGAGCGCCCGCCGCAGCGCCGCAGCCCGGACCGCCGGCATCCGGGTGCTGAGCACGGCCCACGCCGCAGCCTCGTAGATGCTGCCGAACAGCACCGGCCGCGCGCCCGGCGCGCGCGCCTGCAGCGCGCCGAGCAGGGGCTCGCGTGCCCCGAGCGCCGCGAACGCGACGCCGTCGAGATCGAGGCCGAGCACGCGGCGCACCTGCGTCGTGGTCGCTGCGCCCACCGGCGCCGCCGCGACCGCGTCCGGGCCGGCCTGGCGCAGCGTCACACCACCGGCGCGCAGGTCGTCGCCGACGAACGCCATCCGCAGCGCGCCGTCGGCCGACACGCCGGGATGGTTCGCCGGGGGCCAGCCGGCCAAGAACCGCGCGGCGAAGGCGAGGTCGACGGGGCCGCCGGCGGTGCTCAGCGTGACGGAGGGCATGACCACCGGGGAAGATGCCATGCGCGCATAGTATATGCGCGCTTAGGACATTGCCGGGCGAGCCCGCCCGCGGGCAGCCGTGGGGGCACGCAGCGACCCTACGCCCGCGCCGCCGCGGCATCTAGCCTTCGCGCCATGGCGCCCCTGCAGATCGACCCCGTCGCTGAGGCGCGCCGTCACTGGGAGGAGCGGTGGGGGCCCGAGCCGTCGCGCCCGATGGCGGCCGTCACGTCCATCATGCGCGCCCAGCAGGTGCTGCTGGCCCGGCTCAACGAGCTCGTCCGCCCGTACGGGCTCACGTTCCCGCGCTACGAGGCGCTCGTGCTGCTGTCTTACACGCGCCACGGCGAGCTGCCGATCGGCAAGCTCGGGGAGCGCCTGCAGGTGCATCGCACCTCGGCGTCGTCGATCGTCGCCGCCCTCGCCGACGACGGCTTCGTGCGCCGCATCCCGTCAGAGCGCGACGGCCGCGCGACGCTGGCGGTCATCACCGACCGCGGCCGGGAGGCGGCGCGGGCCGCGACCGAGGACCTGAACGCCGCCCACTTCGGCCTCGCCGCCCTGGCCCCGGCCGAGCAAGAAGCGCTCACGACCACGCTGCGCACGCTCCGTCTCGACGCCGGCGACTTCGTCGCGTAGCATGGGGGCCCCCGAGATATGAGGAACTCCTCCTAAATGGCCACCCAGCAGCGTCCCGCCGTCCCGACGACCCACGACGAGTGGTTGGCCGCCTACGGCGCCACGCCAGAGCGCGAGGCCGAGTTCATCTCGCTCTCGGGAGAGCCCGTCAGGCCGCTGTACACCGAGGCCGACCTGCCCGCCGATCGCGACGCGTCGATCGGGGTGCCGGGTGGCTATCCGTTCACGCGCGGCGTCTACCCGTCGATGTATCGCGGCCGGTTGTGGACGATGCGCCAGTTCGCCGGCTTCGGGACCGCGGAGGAGACCAACGAGCGCTTCCACTACCTGCTCGAGCACGGTCAGACGGGGTTGTCGACGGCCTTTGACATGCCGTCGCTGATGGGGCACGACTCCGACAGCCCGCTGTCGCTGGGGGAGGTCGGTCGCGAGGGGGTGGCGGTCGACACGCTGGACGACATGAGCGACCTGTTCGCGGGGATCGATCTCGGCGACGTGTCGGTGTCGATGACGATCAACGCGCCGGCGGCGATCATGCTCGCCTTCTACGTCGTGGCCGCCGAGGAGCAGGGAGTCCCGGCCGACCGGCTGGCGGGGACGATCCAGGCCGACATCCTCAAGGAGTACATCGCCCAGAAGGAGTGGTGCTTCCCGATCGATCCGGCGATGCGGCTGATGGGCGACATGGTGCAGTGGTGCACCGAGACGATGCCGCGCTGGCATCCGGTCAGCATCTCGGGCTATCACATCCGTGAGGCGGGCTCGACGGCGCAGCAGGAGTTGGCGTTCACGCTCAAGGA
>JAWVGD010000426.1:0-2580 GCA_033855515.1 Baekduia sp. | reverse complement strand
CGCTCCTGGGCCTGGCGGGCGCGGCGACCGCCGCCGCGCGACGTGCGCCGCCGGGATGGTGGCTGACGTTCGGCCTCGTCGCGGTCGTGGCGCTGCTGGTCAACGCCGAGCAGCGCTTCGCCGTGCCGCTGCAGCCGTTCCTGCTGCTGCTGGCGCCGCTGCCCTTCACGCGCGGTCGGTGATCTGAGATGGTCGCGCCATGTCCCGTGTCCCGGCGGTCTGCCTCGCGCTGCTGTGCCTGCTGCTCTCCGGCGCCACACCGGCCGTCGCCGCGAAGGGGGAGCCCGGCCTGTGGAGCGGCGCCGGGGTGCAGCACCTGCACTTCCAGACCGCCCCGATCACGGTCAGGCCGGGGCAGAACACGATCAACAACGTGCTGGTGCCGCTCAGCCAGCGCCCGAAGGTCGACGGCTTCATCGTCCGCGCCCGCCCGGACCTCGTCTACCTCGACGGCACCGTCCCGCCCGTCGACGTCATCCACCTCCATCACGGCGTCTGGCTGAACGCCAGCGGCCAATCGCCCGCCTCCCCGGCCGGCAGCGTGCAGCCGATCTTCTTCGGCGGGGAGGAGAAGACGGTCTTCCGCATCCCGCGCGGCTACGGCTACGCCTACAAGAAGTCCGACACCTGGATCCTCAACGAGATGATCCACAACAACACGCCCAACCAGACCAAGGTCCGGCTCGTGTGGGACCTCGACTTCATCCCCGCCACGGCGGCGATCGCCAAGACGGTCACGGCGGTCACCCCGCTGTGGATGGACGTCCGCCGCGGCTGGGGCTATCCGGTCTTCGACGTCGCCCAGCACTCCGGCGGCACCGACGGCCAGTTCACGTTCCCCGACGAGGCGTCCGGGTCGCCCTACGGCACCGGGCCGCGGCAGAACGAGTTCTCGATGCCGTGGGACGCGACCGTCGTCGCGGCGGTCGGCCACCTCCATCCGGGCGGGCTGCGCGACGACATCGACGTCACCCGCGAGGGGGCGGGCAGCAAGCTCGTGTTCCGCTCGCAGGCCAAGTACTACGACCCCGCCGGGCCGGTCTCGTGGGACGTCTCGCTCACGGCCTCCAAGCCGTCGTGGCGCGTGGCCGTCAAGGCCGGCGACGTCCTCAGCATCCACAGCACCTATGACGCCCAGCAGTCCTCCTGGTACGAGAACATGGGCATCGTCCTGCTGTTCGTGGCGCCCAACGAGACCAGCGGCCCGGACCCGTTCGCCACTCCCGTGGACCCGGCCGGCGAGCTGACGCACGGGCACCTGGCCGAGAACGACAACCACGGCGGCACGAGCGCGGTCTACCCCGACGCGCGCAAGGCCGCCAGCGGCGCGACGACCACGCAGATCAAGATCAAGGACTTTCAGTTCCGGCCCGGCGACCTCGGGCTGCTCTTCGAGCGCGCCCGCGTCCCGGTCGTCCCGCGCGGCCAGAGCCTGTCGTTCGTCAACCAGGACGACCCGAACATCGAGTGGCACTCGATCACGACCTGCCGCGCGCCGTGCAACCGGTCGACGGGCATCTCCTACCCGCTCGCCAACGGCCTGGGAAGCGGCAGCGGGATCCAGTTCGATTCCGGCCAGCTGGGCTTCGGGCCGGCCGGCGCGTCGCCCGCCGCCAACCGCCTGACCTGGACGACGCCGTCGACGCTGTCGACCGGCACCTACACGTACTTCTGCCGCATCCACCCGTTCATGCGCGGCGCCTTCCGGGTCCAGTAAGCCCCGCGGGGGTGCGGGCAACCGCACCCGCGGACGCACTAGGCGGCCCCCTGATGCCGCGGGCGCACCCGCGCGGGAAGGTGCGCGCATGCCACGGTTCCTCATCACGACGCTGCCCGCGGACGGGCACCTCTCCCCGCTGCTGCCGCTGGCCCGCGCGCTGCGCGACCGCGGTCACGACGTCTTCTGGCACACGGGTGCCCGCTACCGCGACAAGGTCGAGGCGGCCGGCGCCGCCTACCTGCCGATGATCGACGCCTGGGACCTCGACTGCGGCAACCTCGACGCCGCGTTCCCGGGGCGCGCCGCCACCCGCGGCCTGGCGCGCTTCCGCTTCGACCTCCGGGAGATCTTCATCAAGATGGTCCCCGACCAGGTCGCCGACCTCGAGCGCCACATCGCCAACGCCCAGCCCGACGTGCTCATCGCCGAGCCGGCGTGCGCCGCCGCCGCCGCGATCGTCCACGAGCACTGCGGCCTGCCGTGGGCCACCTTCGGGATCAGCGCGCCGGCGATGCCCAGCGCGGACGTCGCACCGTTCGGCCTGGGGCTCCGGCCGCTGGCCGGCCCGGTGGGCCGCGTCCGCAACCGCATGCTCAACGCGGTGAGCGGGCGGACGCTGTTTCGCGGCGTCCACGACGACTACCGCGCGATGATCGAGCGGGTCGGCACCGAGCCCCATCCGGGCGGCATCTTCGGCTCGACCGTCTCGCCGTACCTGTACCTGCACCCGACGGTGCCGTCGTTCGAGTGCGCTGAGCTGCTGGAGGGGCTCTACGAGGCGACGGCGACCGCGGGGTCGGCCAGCCTGGCGGGGGCCAGCACGTAGGCGGCGGGGTCGAACTCGCGGTTCTCCTGCCAGA
>JAWVGD010000425.1:0-3144 GCA_033855515.1 Baekduia sp. | reverse complement strand
ACGATCTCGGCCAGCGGCGTGCCGCCGCGGTTGAAGTCGACGATCGACGCGTCGGAGGCGGCGAGCCGCCCCGACGGCCCGACGTGCACGAGCTTGGCCGCGTCCTCCTCGAGGTGGACGCGATGGATCCGCACGTCGCCGAGCTGCCCGCCGAGGCACAGCGGCTCGTCGTACTGGCTGATCTGGTACCCCTTCGGCAGATCGGGGTAGAAGTAGTTCTTGCGGTGGAAGATCGAGCGGGGCGCCAGCTCGCTGCCCAGCGCCATCCCCATCATCAACCCGTAGTGGATGGCTTCGGCGTTGGCGACCGGCAGGCTGCCGGGGAGGCCGAGGCAGACCGGGCAGGTGCGCGTGTTCGGCGGCTCGCCGAAGCTCAGCGCGCAGCTGCAGAACATCTTCGTGTTCGTGGCGAGCTGGACGTGGATCTCCAGCCCGATGACGGTCTCGTACTCGAGCTCGGTGGTCTCGGCGGTGGTCATGCTCAGACCCTCCCGGGCGTCGCGTCGAAGCCGATGGCCTGCTCGAGGGCGTAGGCCGTGTCGAGGATGCGGTTCTCGCTGAACGCCGGCCCGGCGAGCTGGAAGCCGACCGGCAGCCCCTCGCTGAGGCCGGCCGGGATCGAGATCGCCGGCAGGCCGGCGAGCGAGATCGGCACCGTGAAGTAGTCGTTGAGGTACATCGCCAGCGGGTCGCCGGTCTTGGATCCCAGCTCGAACGGCACGGTCGGCGCGGTGGGCGTGACCACGAAGTCGACCCGCGCGAACGCGTTGGCGAAGTCCTCGGCGATCTTCGTGCGCACCTTCTGGGCCTTGCCGTAGTAGGCGTCGTAGTAGCCCGACGACAGCGCGTAGGTCCCGAGCATGATGCGGCGCTTGACCTCGGCGCCGAAGCCGTCGTGGCGCGTCTTGGTGTACATCGACATCAGGTCATCGGCATCGACGCGCAGGCCGTAGCGGACGCCGTCGAAGCGCGCGAGGTTCGAGGACGCCTCGGCCGGGGCGATGACGTAGTAGGCGCTGAGGCCGTAGTCGGCGTGCGGGAGGGCGACGCGGTGGACGGTCGCGCCGAGCTCCTGCGCGAGGACCAGCGTGGCCTCGAAGCGGGCCAGCACGCCGGGCTCGATGCCCTCGCCGGTGAGGTCCTCCGGCACGCCGAGCCGGATGCCGTCCAGCCGCTGGGCGGTCGGCAGGACGATCTCCTCGGGATGCTGCAGCGAGGTCGAGTCGCACGCGTCGTGCCCGGTCATGTGGCGGTACAGCAGCGCGGCGTCGGTGACGTCGCGCGTCAGCGGCCCGGCCTGGTCCAGCGAGGACGCGAAGGCGATCATCCCGTAGCGGCTGACGGTGCCGTAGGTCGGCTTGAGGCCGACGATGCCGGTGAGCGCCGCGGGCTGGCGGATCGAGCCGCCGGTGTCGGTGCCCAGCGCCCACGGCGCGGCGCCCGAGGCGACGGCCGCGGCGCTTCCGCCCGACGATCCGCCGGGGACGCGCGTGCGGTCCCACGGGTTCAGGACCGGCCCGTAGGCGGAGTTCTCGTTCGACGAGCCCATCGCGAACTCGTCCTGGTTGGTCTTGGCCAGCAGCGTCGTGCCCGCCTCGGCCAGGCGGCGGACCACGGTCGCGGTGTACGGCGGGCGGTAGCCCTCCAGGATGCGCGAGCCCGACTGGCTCGGCACGCCTTCGGTGCAGAACAGGTCCTTGACGGCGAGCGGGACGCCGGCCAGCGGCATGGCGCGCAGGTCGTCGGCGGCGGCGGTCGCTCCCTCGCCGGCGACCCAGGTGAAGGCGTTGAGCTCGTCGGCGGCGGCCTTCGCGCGGTAGGCCTCGAACAGCTCGGTGGGGTCGAGGTCGCCCTTGGCGACGGCGTCGACCGCCTGCTTGGCGGTGAGGGTGGTGAGGTCGGTCATCGTCGGCGAGCCCTCTAGGCCTGAGGACTGGGGACGAGGAAGCCGCCGTCCTGGACGGCCGGCGCGTTGGCCAGCGCGACGTCGCGCGGCAGGCAGGGCCGCGGCACGTCGGGACGCAGGGCGTTGTCGACCTCGACGACGTGGCTCGTGGGGGCCACGTCGTCCAGCGACAGCTCCCCGATCTTCTCGATGTGCCCGAGGACCGAGGACAGCTCGGTGGCGATCTGCCCGACCTCCTGCTCGGAGAGCTCGAGGCGCGCCAGGCGGGCGACGTGGAGAACCTGCTCGCGGTCGATCATGCGACCCGCGAGTCTAGGACGGTTTGGGCTCGCCCGACTCGTCGAGGTGGTCGCGCCAGGAGCGCTTGGGGTCATACCCCAGCAGCCGGCGGGCCTTCGCGATCGAGATGCCACCGGCGTCGGGGCGCTCGAGCGGGCGCAGCGGGATCGCGTCGCCGTGCTGGCGCGCGACGAGCTCGGGCAGCGTCAGCGTCGAGGCGACGTCGGGCGAGGCGATGTAGAAGACCTCGTGGCCGGGCAGGTCCGAGGCCGCCGCGAGCAGCAGCGCGTCGGCGAGGTCCTCGGCGTCGATGTAGGACCAGTAGCCGGCGCTCGGCAGGTCGGGGTCGACGATCTGCGGCCCCAGGTTGCGGGCGTAGTTGTCGGTGGTCTGCACCCACGACGGGCGGATCGTGATGCAGCGCAGGTCCGAGCGCCGGACGGCGGCGTCGCAGAGCTGCTCGCCGAATGCCTTGGCCAGCGCGTAGGGATCCTGCGGGCGCACGGGATGTTCCTCGTCCACCGGCAGGTAGTCGGGCAGGAACGGGCGCTCGGGGAAGAAGAAGCCCGGCACGGTCTCGCTGGAGACGTTGACGAAGCGCGGCACGCCGAGGCGGACGGCGGCCTCGATGAGGTTGAACGTCCCCATCAGGTTGTTGTGGAACACGACCTGCGGCGGGTTGGCGGTCGGCTCGGGGATCGCCGCGCAGTGGATGATCGCGTCGAAGTCCGTGCGCGCGACCGCCGCGTAGGCCTCGCCCGCGTCGGTCAACTCGGCCTGGACGTAGCGGGCCGCCCCGGGCTCGGGGCGCTCGAAGCTCGGACGGGCGAGATCGAGGCCGGTGACCTGGTGGCCCGCGGCGAGCGCCGCGGCGCTGGTGGCGCGGCCGACCTTGCCCTGGACGCCGGTGATGAGAAGACGCATGCGGCTCCCCTACCCCCGATCGCCGCGCGATGACC
>JAWVGD010000424.1:0-2541 GCA_033855515.1 Baekduia sp. | reverse complement strand
GAGCGACGGGACGAAGTTCGGGAAGAGCGCGACGGGCCAGCAGATCTGGCTCGACGCCGCGCGCACCAGCCCGTACGAGCTGTACCAGTACTTCCTCAACACGCCCGACGCCGACGTCAGCGTCCTGCTGCGCCGCATCACCCTGCTGACTCGCGCGGATATCGAGCCGCTCGAGCTGGCGACCGTCGAGCGCCCACAGGCCCGCGAGGCCCAGCGGGCGCTGGCCCGCTGGCTCACCACGTTCCTGCACGGCGCGGACGCCACCCGCAAGGTCGAGGACGTCTCGGCGGCCCTGTTCGGCGGCGGCGACCTGCGCACGGCCGATCCCGCGTTCGTCGAGGCGGCGCTGGCCGGCGCCCCGACCGTCACGATGACCGGCTCCCCCACGTGGGCTCAGCTCGTCGTCGACGCCGGCCTCGAGAAGGGTCTGGGTGCCGTCCGCCGCACGGTCACCGAGGGCGGCTTGTACGTCAACAACGAGCGCCTCGCCGACCCCGACGCGTCGCCGGCGACCGGGGACTGGCTGCCCGGCGACCTGTTGCTGCTGCGCAAGGGAAAGCGCAACTACGTCGTCGTACGCCGTAGTTGAGCGGTGACGCTCTGACGCGATCCGCAGGCCGTTTTCGCGACGCTCCGTAGCGCGGCAACCGCACGTTGTGACGGTTGCTGCGGATCACCTGCAAAGTTCGACCGGTTGGCGGAGCCTGACCACCTCAGGGCCGTGGGAGCCTTCTCGGGACGACATCCGAAGGGCATAGACGCGTGTATTCACTGATCAATGCGGCGGTTCTCGCGATGGACCTGGTCCGTCACGAGAACGGCATCGGCGTGGCCGATGTGCTCGACCGCGCGCTCTTGCTGAGCGCGGCCGAGATGCCGGTGCTCGAGGCCGCGTACGCCGACACCCCCGCCCGCAAGGCGGCGTGGCACGAGGTGGACGAGGTCAGCGGCAGCGCCCCGCGGATGGTCGACGCGATGGCCGCCGTCGCAGAGGCCCTGGGCAGCAGTGGCATGACCGTGCTCGAACCCGACACCGCAGACCGCTTGTCGCGCACGCCGATGTTCGGCCTCGGCGACCTGCTCGCGATGGTGCGCACCGACGTCCTCGACTGGACCTGGGACCGCGGCGGCGACATCGCCGTCCAGCGGCACCCGGGTGCCTCCGCCGTGGTGGCTGACGCCGTCGCCGCCGCGCACTGCCGCGGCCTCCTGTCCGTCCAGTCGTACGCGCAGCTCGGCGGCCCGTTCGCCACCGCGATGGGCCGTCACCCCAGCGCGTTGCCCGTCGACGACAGCTTCGGCCCGCAGTCGGTCCAGCTGCGCCAGCTCGTCGAGACGATCGCCCGCCTCTCGCCCGCCGACGTGGCCGCCCTCGAGGAGGCCACACGCGAGGCCCGCGCCGAAGGTTTCCACTGGTCGCAGCGCATGCACGCGGCGACGTGGGCGGCCCACCTGTCCGGGCGGATCCGCACCGGCGCGCGGGCCCAGCTCGCCGGCGCGCGCGCCGTCCTGGTGGCCGGCGTCCCGCCGCTCGCCGCGGCCAGCGGAGTCATGCGCGCCGTGACCGCCGTCGTGCAGGCCCTGCTGGTGGCGGACATGCTCGACGAGGACAACTTCATGCTGCTCGTCGCGCCGTGGGAACGGGCGTTCGGCCCCGTCGGCTGACGGCTACGGAACGGCCGGTGCCGAACCGGCCGCGCCCGGCGCGGTCGCGGCCAGGGCGCAGGTCGCCGTACAGGACAGGCAATGCTGCGTGCCGGTCGTGTCGTCCGCGCACGCGTCCTCGCTCGCTGCCCGCGGCCGCATCACGCGGATGACCCGGCGCGACGACGACTCCGCCGATACGACGATCGCCACCGAGACCACGATGGCCATCGCGCCGATCGCGATGCCGGGCGTCAGCCGCTCGTTGAGCACCGCGGCGCCCAGGACGACGGCGACGGCGGGGTTGACGTAGGCGTACGTGGCGACGACCGACAGCGGCGCGTTGTTGAGCAGCCAGACGTAGGCCGTGAACGCCAGCAGCGACCCGGCGACGAGCAGGTAGACCCACGCGGCCCAGCTGCGGCCGGTGACGTGCGACAGGGAAAAGCCGCGCCACTCCCCCGCGACCGAGCCCGCGACGAGCATGAGCGCCCCGCCCGCGACCATCTCCCACGCCGTGGCGGCGAGTGGATCGCGCGGCAGAGGCAGGCGTGGCGACAGCCACGACCCCAGCGCCCACGACACGGGCGCCACGACCAGCAGGAGCAGGCTGCCGATCGGCCCGCCGCCCCCGATGCCGACGAGCAGCGCGATGCCCGCGAAGCCGATGCCGACACTGATGACCGTCGGTCGCTGGGGCCGGTCACCCGTCACGAGGCGGATGACGACCACGACCAGCGGCACCGTGGCGATCATCAGCGCGGCGACGCTCGAGACGACGTGGCGTTCGGCGAGCACGACGAGCCCGTTCCCGCCGAGCAGGAGCAGGCCGCCGATGACGACGGTCGAGCCGAGCTCGCGCGGCGTCGCGCGCAACGCCCGCGGCCCGCGGACGAC